>NZ_JBQKJP010000069.1:0-8915 GCF_052117205.1 Candidatus Agathobaculum pullicola
GATATGGCCCCCTCTCGTCAAGTTAAGTGTCGCAACTCAACTTTAACCGATGAGGCCCTATCCTTCATCCTTTTTTATTCAACTGTCCAGGATGTATTGTACTCCAACACATACCAGTTAAAATAGTTGAAATAAAGCCTTGACTTTGCTTTACATTTCTGATATAATATTTCAGGTAACAAGGAAGAAGGCAATGTCCTCACCCGCCGCGTTTGAGCAAACGGGTCAATAAAGCAACAATCCGTTTGGGTACGGGTTTGCGTTTTATGCTTGGAGGACGGTCGCTTTCGATCGGTCCTTTTTCTTTTTGTCTTAACCCATTTATCGTTTGGAGGTGCTTACCAATCAGCAGCATGGAACATCAAATCAATGAAGAGATCCGCGACAAAGAAGTCCGTCTGATCGGCGATGACGGCCAGCAGCTCGGTATTGTTCCCATCCAGCAGGCACAGGATGCCGCCGTGGAAAAGGGTATGGATCTGGTGAAAATTGCCCCGCAGGCGAAGCCGCCGGTCTGCAAAATCATGGACTATGGCAAGTTCCGTTTTGAACAGGCCAAGCGTGAAAAGGAAGCGCGCAAAAACCAGCGCGTCGTGGAGATCAAAGAGATTCGCCTGACCCCCAATATTGATGTCGGCGACCTGAACACCAAGGTGAAAAACGCCTGCCGTTTCCTCAAGGACGGCGACAAGGTCAAGGTTTCGGTTCGTTTCCGCGGCCGCGAGGTTACGCACGCGTCGCTCGGTCAGGATCTGCTCCATCGCTTCGCGGAGCTGTGCTCGGAATGCAGCACGGTAGAAAAGCAGCCCAAGCTCGAAGGCCGTCAGATGCTGATGTTTCTGGCGCCCGCTAAGGACAAGTAAACCAAAACGCGCCTTGCGCGCAAATTCAGAGAGGAGCAAACCTTATGCCTAAGATCAAAACGCACAGCGGTGCAAAGAAGAGATTTTCCGTTACCAAGAACGGTAAGTTCAAGCGCGGCCACGTCGGCAAGCGCCACCTGCTCAACGGCCATGGTAAGACGACCAAGCTCAAGCGCCACCTCCGCAAGGAAGGCTTTGCGGATTCGACGAACGTAGCGCAGCTCAAGCGTCTGCTGCCGTACAAGTAAGTAACAACATCTTTCATATAGGAGGCAATTACAATGGCAAGAGTTAAGGGCGCAATGATGACGCGCAAAAGAAGAAAGAAGATCCTCAAGCGTGCAAAGGGCTACTGGGGTGCCAAGTCTACCCATTATCGTGTAGCCAATCAGGCGGTTATGAAGAGCCTGAAGTACGCGTATATCGGCCGTAAGCACAAGAAGCGCGACTTCCGCCGTCTGTGGATCACCCGTATTTCGGCTGCTGCCAAGTCTTGCGACATGAACTACAGCCGCTTCATGAATGGTCTGAAGAAGGCCGGCATCGACCTGAACCGCAAGATGCTTGCGGAACTGGCTGTCAACGACAAGGCTGCTTTCGCAGCACTTGCTGAAAAGGCTAAAGCTGCGCTTTAATCTTTTTGCTTGCTAACCCTGCTGCACATTGCGGCAGGGTTTTTTTATCGGCATAATTCACAAACACCGCTTTGCTTTTTCTTGCCCTGCTGATAAAATTGCGCTATAATAGCCTTGTGATTTTCTAACGGACAAAGAAAGGTGGTCATTTATGCAGCAGCCGATCCGTATTATTTCCCGGTTCAACAAGCGTCTGTATGCAGATGCGATTCCGGGTCATTTTGCAACCAATCATTCCCATATCAATTACTATATCGATATGTCCGAAATCAAGCACAATATGACCATGGCTCTGGAGGCCGCACACAGCATCGCGTTCCATTTTTCCTCGGTCAGCGTGGATACCCTGCTGTGTCTGGAGGGCACAGAGTACATCGGCGCATATATTGCCAAGGAACTTGCCAGTTCGGGCATCGGCAGCCTGAACAGCAACAAAGTCATCTACCTTGTCGAGCCGGACAGCAATGTCAACGGTCAGTTTATGTTCGCGGACAACCTGCGTCCCATGATCGAGCATCGCAATGTGCTGGTGCTGGTCAACACCGCATCCACCGGTCAGACGCTTTCGCAGACACGCGAGTGCATTGAATACTACGGCGGCCGCGTAGCCGGTTATTCCGCGCTGTTCTCCAATATTTCCGAGTTGGACGGCAAACCGGTCGTCAGCCTGTTTTCCGGAGAGGATTTTCCGCATTATCACAATTTCGTCCGCGGCAAAAACTGTCCCGCCTGCGCGGCTGGCGTACCGTTGGATGCCATCGTCACCCCGCGCGGCTACACCAAATTATAACGAACAAAAACCGGAAGGCTCAGCCTTCCGGTTTTTGTTTTCCGCATCTGTGATGCCCACAGCAGCCGCCACGCACACATTGCGCTCGTTTTTCACATACTTCAACGTCGCCGCCCTCGATGCGCAAAGTGCGTCCATTGACCAGCGCCTCTGCCAGTTTGTGCCGCGCCGCGTTGTAAATTGATTGCACTGTCGTGCGCGCGACGCCCATCTGCGCAGCTGCCTGTTCCTGCTGCATACCCTCCAGATCAATCAGCCGGATGACCTCGTACTCATCCAGTCCCAGCATAATCAGCCCGCCCATACAGCCAATTCCATGCGGATCAAACTCCCTACAGACCGGTAGGCCACACACCCGCCGGCATTTTTTCGGTCTGGGCATCGCTCAGCCGTGGCAGTGACCACCACAGTGATGGCCTTCATGCGAAGCACCGTGATGACCCGCTCCGTGGTGCTCGTGATGGCTGCATCGAACATCCGGATTATATTGCAGTGAGCCGGACAGAAACGCCTCGACCGCCTCGTCCGCACCGCCCTGCACGCCGCCGAACAGGCGAATATTTGCTTCCGCGAGCGCCGCCTGCGCACCGCCACCAATTCCGCCGCAAATCAGTGTATCCACGCCCTGCGACGCAAGAAAGCCTGCGAGCGCGCCATGGCCGCTGCCGTTGGTATCAACAACCTGCGAAGAAAGGATTTTTCCATCTTTTGCTTCATATACTTTGAACTGGGCGGTATGACCAAAATGTTGGAATACCTGACCATCCTCATAAGTGACTGCGATTTTCATGGAACTGCGCCTCCGTATTTTATTTCCGGCATATGCCGGTTATATATCTATCATAACACATTTCTGACATATGTCAAGAATAAAAAAGCAGCCCGTAGGCTGCTTTCCTTTTCTTCACTTGCGCAGAAATTCCGGCAGACGCCGTCTGGCCTCCAAACGATAGATACGCGCGCCTTCGGACGAGAATTTTTCCTCGTATTCTGTCATCACATTGCCCTCGAAATCCGAGTGATGCAAATCGAGCGAGATATTTTGCAGCAGCCAACCGAACTGGCAGATTTCCGCAAGCGTCCACTCAAAGAAACGCTGATTATCGGTTTTAAAACAGATATCGCCCTGCTGCTTTAAAATCTCGTCGTACACCTCCAGATAGGCGCGCCACGTCAGCCGGCGCTTGCGCTGTCGATTGGGCGGCCACGGGTCGGAAAAATTCAAATAAATGCGGTCCACCTCACCGGGCGCAAACACCTCGCGCAGCTCAGCTGCGTCAAAAGACACAAACCGCAGATTGGGCAGCGGACGCTGCTGGCAGCGCTCAGCCGCCATGATGAGCGCGCCCTCCTCCCGCTCGACCGCAATAAAATTCACGTCCGGATGCTGCTCTGCCATACCGATGGCAAAACGGCCCTTGCCGCAGCCGATTTCAACATGCAGCGGATGGTCGTTTCCAAACAGCGCGCGCCATTTGCCGCGCTTTTCCTTCGGCTCAAACGCCATTACGTCCGCGCAGGCCGCAAAGCGGATATCAAGATTTTTCTTTTTGCGCATTCTCATGCGTCAAATTCCCCTTTTTCCTGTATATTTTTCAGCCTTTTCATTATATCCCGCCCCCGCACACTTGGCAAGTAAAATTGACAAATTTCCATAAAACACGCTATAATACAATTATATTTAATTGGGGGATGTATTTATGTTTCACCGTTCCAGCGGCGTGCTTGCGCACGTCACTTCCCTGCCCTCGCCGCACGGTGTGGGCACCATGGGCAAAAGTGCTTATGAGTTTGTTGATTTCCTCGCAGCCGCGCACCAGACCTACTGGCAGGTTCTACCGCTCGGGCATACCGGTTTCGGCGATTCTCCATATCAATGCTTTTCCGCAGCGGCGGGAAATCCGTACCTGATTGACCTTGATTTACTGGTTGAGGACGGACTGCTGACCGAAGCCGAGGTCAAAGCAGGCGACTTTGAAGCCTCTCCGGACACCGCAGATTTCGAGCAGCTAGCTGATACCCGCTGGCCGCTATTTCGCAAGGCATATTCGCGGATAGATGATGCTTTGCGCGAAAAAATCCATACATTTACCGAAGAGAACGCCGAGTGGCTGCCGGATTACGCGCTTTTCATGGCGCTCAAGGAAGAGAAATACCAACATATGCCGGTCTACATGTGGCCGGAAAAAGCGGTGCGCGACCGCAAACCGGAAGCGCTGAAAAAAGTAACCGAGGAGCTGCGGGACGAAATTGACTTCCGCATTTTCCTGCAATATATTTTCTTCACCCAATGGAAAGCGCTGCGTGAATATGCCAACGAGCACGGTATTCAAATCATCGGCGACATTCCGATTTATGTCTCCGCCGACTCCGTGGACGTATGGACGCATCCCGCGCTGTTCAAGCTCAAAACCGACCTCAGTCCAAAGCTGGTCGCGGGTGTTCCGCCTGATTATTATTCCGCTACCGGCCAGCTGTGGGGCAATCCGGTCTACGATTGGGATGCCCATCGCGCAGAGAGGTTCTCCTGGTGGATTTGGCGCATGAAGAGCAATATGGCACTGTTCGATGTGATAAGGCTCGACCACTTCCGTGGCTTTGCCGCCTACTGGGAAGTACGCGTAACCGAGGAAACCGCTATCAAGGGGCACTGGCGCAAGGGGCCGGGCATGGAACTGTTCCATGCCATGGAAAAATCACTCGGCCCTCTGCCGCTGATTGCAGAGGATTTAGGCGAAATGACAGATGAGGTTCGTGAGCTGCTGGCAGAAAGCGGCTTCCCGGGCATGAAGGTGCTGATTTTCGGCTTCACCCCCGACTGCGACAACGAACATCTACCGCATAACTTCGTGCCGAACAGCATTGTATACACCTCAACACACGACTCACAAACCGTATGCGAGCAAATTATGGATATCTGCACCGAGCCGGAAAAGCAGTTTGCCTACCGCTATCTTCGCACCTCCCACAGCGAAGCCATGGGTTGGAGTGCAATCAAAAGTGTATGGGCCTCCTCTGCACACATCACAATGACCACTTTGCAGGATCTGCTTTCTTTGGGGGCGGATGCTCGTATGAATACCCCCGCCACGATCGGCGGAAAAAACTGGCGCTGGCGCGTGCGCAAGGAAGCACTCAACACTACGGTCTCCGCCATGCTTGGCGAAATCACACGGACCTATATGCGCGGTTAAGGCTGCGCGACGTCAAAAAGGATAAGATAGCATGAAAATTACGACCGCAATTTTTGATTTGGACGGTACCCTGCTCAACACGCTGGGCGACCTGACCGACAGCGTCAACTGTGCCATTGTGCGCCGCGGCTTTTCCGCTGTGACCGAAGAACAAACTCGTGTGCGCGTCGGCAACGGTGTACGCAAGCTGATTGAACGCTGTATCCCGGAAAACAAGCGTACGGAAGCGATGATTGACACCTGTCTGGATGAATTTCGCACAGCTTACAACCAGCGCATGATGAATCGTACCCAGCCCTATGATGGCATCCTGCCCTTGCTGCGGCAGCTGAAAAAAGCCGGGGTCTCGGTCGGCGTATTATCTAACAAGTACGATCTAGCTGCCAAAAGCCTGATTCGCCACTTTTTCTGCGATCTGGTGCAGATCACCTACGGAGAGCGACCGGATGTTCCGCGCAAGCCCGACCCAACCAGCGTACTGCAGCTGCTGCGCGAGCTGGGCGGTAACGCAGCCACGACGCTTTACATCGGGGATAGTGCAACCGATATGCAGACAGCCAAAAATGCCGGTCTGCTGGCCGTCGGCGTGACATGGGGCTTTCGCCCGGCCGAAGAACTGACAGATGCCGGCGCGGATGCCCTTGTCAGCAGCCCTGCCGATCTGCTCCCGTTATTCGAGCGCGGCCTGCTGGCCGTGGACGCCATCTGTCAGGCGTTTACAAAGCGAGGCTTTGGCTTTACTTACTTTCCGACCGCAGCGGACGCCCTTCCGTATCTCATCGATGCCTGCGCGGGCAAATCCGTTTCTCTTGGCGGCTCTATGACACTCAAGGAACTCGGTTTTCCCGAAGCCTTCTCCAACAGCACTGCTGTGCATTGGCACTGGGTACGTGCCGGAGAATTCTTCCAAACACCGGATATTTACCTCAGCTCAGCTAACGCACTGAGCGAAAACGGTGAGGTGGTCAATATCGACGGCACTTGCAACCGTATCGCAGGCACATTGTTCGGTCCGAAGCGCTGCATTTTTGTCTGCGGCATTAACAAACTGTGTCCCGATCTGGAGAGCGCAATCGACCGAGCGCGCAATATTGCCGCTCCTCTCAATGCCCAGCGTCTGGAAAAGAAAACCCCGTGCGCTGTAGACGGCAAATGTCACGACTGTCAAAGCCCCGATCGTATCTGTCGCGCGATGACCATTCATATGGGGCCACCGCAAAGCATGGAACGCTGTGAAATCGTTTTGATTGGCCAGCCACTCGGCTATTGATTTGTTCTCGTCACACTGACACCAAAACCGCGCGTTTTAATAAAAAACGCGCGGTTTTTTTCAGATGCAACTCTCAGTTGCGTGATTTCAAACCAAACACGGTGGTATGCAACCACGTTTTTCGATATAATAGCCTCACCAACCAAGGAGGTAACCAAACATGACACTGGGAGAGAAAATCACCGATCTGCGAAAAAAGCACGGTCTGTCACAAGAGGAACTGGCCATCACGCTGGGCGTATCACGGCAGGCAGTGAGCAAATGGGAACTTGGCGACGCGACGCCGGAAACAGAAAAAATCGTCGCACTGGCAGAGTATTTCGATGTGACGATCGACTGGCTGCTGCGGGACATCACGCCGCAGCAAAATACGTCAGGCGGCACAGATGCACACATGTCGCCAACGCAGACGCAGGCAGGCGCGCCGCTACTGTTCTGTATGACACTGGGCGGCAGCGCGTGCGGGCTGTTTCTGCTGTTCTACGGCCGTTTTTACGCGCCCACCGATATTCCTACCGTCATCGGCATCATCTTACAGATCTGCGCAACCGCACTGGCGATGGGCTTCGGCCTGTATCTGAAAAACAGCGTCGATGCCGAGCAGGGCGTTAGCTTTATCCGTACATTCTGGCGTGTGAATATCTGGATTGTCGCGCTGCTGCCTACGCGCATACTCTATTTTTTGTTTGCACAGCTGCTGAATCTGATCCCCGAAACAGCCTTGTCGCGCCTCTGGGTCAGATTGCCGCAGCCGTTTTGGGCGCTTGGACGGGTATTGCTCTTTGCCGGTATTCCGATTGCGCTGTACCTCGCTTTCTGCCTGTTTGTCACGCTCGTGTTGTGTCGCCGTCCCCGCAAAAGAGCTTAAAAATTTTTTACCTTTTTTCTTGTTTTTGCTTGACAGCACGTCCGCTCTTTGCTATAATCAATATCGCGCTGATGAGTTCGGCGCGATGCAAAATGCGGCTGTAGCTCATCTGGTAGAGCGCCACCTTGCCAAGGTGGAGGTAGCGAGTTCGAGCCTCGTCAGCCGCTCCAGAAACGAAGGCACTGTCATATGGCAGTGCCTTTTCCGTATAAATTTTGCTTGCTGCGTCAGCCTTATCGAAAATAAAAGCACTGCCTATACGACAGTGCTTTTATTTTCCGTTTTTCTGGTTTGATAGGAACCATCCATCAGGCGATACAGCAGCTTTTCAAATTGTACTCCGTGCATCGGATCGGTTTTCTGCTCTAACGTATACGCAATGCAGTCCTTGACATATTCTCCCGCCTGTTCACAGGCCTCTGTCAGCGGCTCACCGTTGAGCAGCGCCGCCAGCATAACCGATGCAAACAAATCCCCTGTACCGGGATAATACCGGTCAATGCGTCGATGCAGGCTAAGCGCGCCACCCTTCTCCGACAGGCAACCCGAACCGACCTTTCCTTTCTCAAAATCCAACCCGGTCAGCACAACCTCAGCGCCGTAGCGCGTACGCAGCGCCCGCAGCCACTCCCACGCCTCGTCTGCGTCGCACGGCTTACTACCCGGGTCGCGGTCAAGCAAAATCGCCGCTTCGGTCGTGTTAGGCGTAATAATATCCGCAATTGCACACAGTTCACGCATACGGATGCACATTTCAGACGTATAGGTATCATACACCTTTCCATTATCCCCCATGACCGGATCGATCAAAGTCATACCGCCTACTTTTTTTAGCCGCTTTGCCGCCTCGCTCACACAGTCAATCTGGTCTGCGGAACCCAAGAAGCCGGCATATATCGCCTCAAAGCGTAGTCCCAGCGCGTCATATTGGTCAATGGTTCCCAGCATCGCATCGGTCAGATCCGTGGTAATCCAACCGGGAATCGCAGTATGCGTGGAAAATACCGCCGTCGGCAGCGGCACGCACTGATGCCCTCCCGCAGAAATCACCGCGATGATCGGCACCAGCGATGAGCGCCCAAAGCCTGATAAATCATGCAGCGCCAGTACCCTTTTTTGCATGGCCATTCACATCCTTTTTCTGTCCGTGTTCCATCATACGATGAATCCGCGTCCATGTCAATCTGTAGGTTTGTCAAACATATTGGACAGAGAACTCTAAAGGAGAAAGCCAACCCAGAGGCCTCATGGGAAAGTTATTGGAGCAGCGGTTATGGACAGCAAGCTGCTTTGTG
>NZ_JBQKJP010000070.1:0-8493 GCF_052117205.1 Candidatus Agathobaculum pullicola
CATCTTTGTCTTTTCTTCAATACTTACTTTTGACTTTTGTGACATAGAAGTGCCCCCTCCATGATTGACAGTGTTTTATTTCACTGTCTCTCATAGAGGGAGCATATCATAGCACAGAGCACAACCCTATACAGGGGGATATCTGTTTGTGGAAACTTGCAATCACAAATCCGGCTGGGCACGAGGATAAGAATATGGTGTTTCTGTTTATCGGATCAGCGTTCACCCGGGCACAGCAAGATTGGCTGCAACTGTCTGCCTTCAAGCGCTGCGCCTATGGTCTCCGGTATGCGTCCCATGTCTGCCACCAGAGAGCGCGGCTTAGCAAATGGCGCATCCTGCCGCATGGGTACGAAAAAATAGTGTTTGCGGTTGAGCAGGGCACCCAGATTCGATGCACTGCCGGATAGAGCGTCGTTTGTAGAAACTGCCAGTACAACTGGCTTTTCTCCTCGCAGATGACTTTTCACCGCCATGGTGACTGTAGTATCCGTCACACCATGCGCAAGTTTTGCCAGTGTGTTCCCAGTACAGGGGGCAATCACTAAAATATCAAATAGTTGCTTTGGGCCGATAGGTTCCGCAGCAGAGATGGTGTCTATGGCTTCGCGTCCGGTTGCTTCACACAGGCGACTGCGCCACATATCCGCCGTTCCAAAACGGGTATTTAGTGTTGCAGCATGTGCAGATAAGATAGGCGTGACTTCGCATCCACGTGATACAAGGGTTTCAACGATGGGCAGAACAGCAGAAAAGGTGCAGAAAGAACCGGTCAGAGCAAAGCCGATGCGAATTGGCGGGGTCATAGGATACCCTCCTCGTGAAAAATATTGCAAACCGTATCGTAAATGGCATGTGCCGCAGTGAGCGGCGCAACTTTACCTGGTAAAGATAACGCGTGCAAAATACGACATCCGGAGGGCAGCTTTGCGTCCGGTGCAATACCGCCGGGCATAGAAGCCAGATCAATTATCAGGCAGGGAGGGGTAAGTCCAGCCAATTCCGCAGCTCCGAGCACTGGTGCGGGGACTGTATTAAATATGATATCAAATCCGGCAAGATGACCGGAAAGTTGACGGGTATCCAACGTCTGCATTCCTTGAGTTTCAATGCGCGCAAAGTCACGCGGTGAACGAGCAGATACCGTCACCTGCGCGTCAAGCGCATGTAATTTGTGCGCCAGGAGCGCACCAATACGGCCATACCCAATTACCAGACAACGCGACTGTTGGATCGTATGCGCAGTCTGTTCCATGGCAAGCTGCAATGCGCCTTCACAGGTGGGAGCGGCGTTGCGTATGGCAAGTTCATCGCGCGCTAAGTAATCAATTAGATGCAGGTTATTCTGTACAGCACGAGCATGCACCCAAAACGGCACAGAGCCAGCCAACGTGATGGTATTTGCAGGAATTGCATCTATCACATCGATAAGTGGATATGGCGTATTGGATAACGGAGCATTAAGCTCCGAATTTCCGTGCTGCACAGGGAGTGGCAGAATCACTGCCTGCACATCAGTAAAACAACTTCGAGGGTCACTAACAGCGGCACACCCTTCGATTGGATGGCGCTCCAGCGCAAAGGTGCGTACTGTGTGCCCATCCGCACACAGCAGTCCGGCGAGGTATGCCTGCCGGATATCGCCGCCGACAACCGCAAGGGTCGCCGTTTGGTTCATAACAAATACCTCCTTTGTCTCATCCTATGCAGCGTGCGGAACTACTGTGCGGCAGAGCAAAGCAAGGCCGCGCTCAAATGATAGGAAACACCTGCTTGGTAATGAACGCAATGATATAAAATAAGTCAGCAACTGACGCTGCTGACCGATAGATATGATGATATTTGTTTGTGATTTAGAAGACACGCTTTGCAAGTCAATAGACCGTTAGACCTCACTATCATTTTCTGTGTTTTGCGATTGGAGTTGCGCAGTAAAAACTCTGTCCAACGCAGGCCAGCTACGTTTGAGCGATACCGGACGATTGTCACGACCCATGAAGCAATGTCGGCTGTCGCCTTCGCATCGCAGTGCATTGGTTTGTGCGTCTCGTATTTCATAGTGAAGTGCCATACGAGTGCCGCTATATTCCGTAATTTGTGCAAAAATCAGCACTGTATCGCCGAATCTTGACATGGTTTTATACTTACAGTGTACTTCCAGCACAGGGCTTCCAAAGCCCTCTGCTTCTATGCGGTCATAGCCATAGCCAAGCTGATCGAGCAGTTCAACACGGGCTTCTTCAAACCATCGGATATAATTGGAATGATGGACAATACCCATGCCGTCGGTTTCGTAGTATTGTACCTTGTGTTCATAGGGAGTCATACTGTGTTCGTTCCTTTCCGAAAGAGAAGGCGCCCTGTGGGCGCCTTGGTTTGTTCGCGTGGATAGTCACCGCGCAGCGTGCGTAGAACAACAAAAGCGCGAACGGTTTTCGCATCTCTATAATAGCATAAAAACCGCTATTTGTCGAGCGTCGACCAGGCAAACTCAAAGACGCTGACAGAACAGTCCATGATGGTTGCAGTACCAGTACAACATTCCGTGGCCGCGGATGAAAAAACGCGTCTGTGCGTTACTCTCTGGATAGAGTTTAACCATGTCGAACCGGTCGCCGGTGACACAGGCGATAAAGGAAATGTAGTGGCTTTTCGTCATTGGGTGGTCAACAGTGATATAATGCTCGTGTTCTATCACCTCACACTGCACAGCGTGCACGTCATCCGGTTCCTCGGCCTCCATTGGGGGGAGTATGATACCGCAGCAGGAAATCACAGCCGGACCGGTACTGTGCAACACGTTGCCGCAGATGGGGCAGATATAAAGCTTTGACCGCAGCAGGTTAGATGCACGGTTGGTATTGATGACCTGCTCACCGCTCAGTAGCTCCGGTAAAGAGACCTGCAGCACGTTTGCCAATGACTCCAACAGAGAAATGTCCGGAAAACCTTTGCCGGTTTCACATAGTTAAAGATATTGGTGTCGTTCAATCAATTTTGCCGATGAAGCGGTAGAAGATTTCTACCTCCTGTTCCCGGCTCCCGTCCTCGTTCTTGACCGCCTCATGGACAAGGATTTTTTCAATCAGCGTGTTCAAGAGTTCGGCGGTGAGTTCCGTGGGATTGACGCACTCTTTCATCAAGGCAATCCATTTTTCTGCGTCTGCGGCGCTCTGGCTTTCAGCGGCAATGACAGATTGAAGCTGTTCAATCTTTTCTTCCAGTTCCGCCTGTTCGCTTTGGTACTTCCCTGACAGCATATTGAAGTTGTATTCCGTGATACGCCCCGCCGCCCAGTCCTCATACATCCGGGCAAACAGGGTATCGACCTCTGCTTTCCGCTTCTCCGCTTTTTTCAGTTCAGCGGCCTGTTTTTTTCTTGCGGCGGCCTGTCCTTTGTCATTGGCGTTCAGCAGCCGTTTCAAAAGCTGTTCTTCATCGTGCTGTACCAGCCCCGACCAGTATTGCAGACGGGAGAGGACATAGGCGTAAAGCACATCATAGCGGATGTAGTGCATGGAGCATTGGCGTGTACCTTGCCCGTTCTTGCTGCAATGGTAGTAGCCATAGGGCTTGCTGTTCTGCCTGTTCTCCCCGTAGGCCAGCGACCAGCCGCAGTCCGCACACTTTATCAGCCCCGCAAAAATCTGTGTCGTGCCATTCTTGCGCTCCCTCCGGCGGCTTGCAATCTGCTCCTGTACCTGCCTGAAAACCTGTTCGCTGATAATCGGCTCCTGCGTGTTTTCCACCCGCACCCATTCGCTTTGTGGCTTGCGTATCCTCCGCTTGTTCTTAAAGGAAATATTGATCTCCCGGTAGTGGATGGTATGGCCGATGTAGGTTTCATCTTTCATAATGCTTTTGACCTGCGCTATCGTCCATGCGTAGCCTTTTTCCTCTGGTGCGCCAGCGTAGATATTGGCGAAAGTCCCGTCACGCTGGAAGTTGATAAATCCCGGCGTCGGTACTTTTTCCGCAATCAATATCCTTGTAATGCTGGCCGCCCCTTTGCCGTGAACGGCAAGGTCAAAAATCTTCTCCACGATCCAGCGGGTTTCCTCGTCGATCACCAGCTTGTTCTTGATTTCCGGGTGCTTCTTGTACCCGAGGGGAGCATAGGCGCTGATACGCTGTCCGGCGGCAAACTTTGCTTTGAAAGCGGTCTTTACCTTGCGGCTGGTGTCCTTTGCGAACCATTCGTTGAACAGGTTTTTGAACGGCACGAAATCAGACAGTCCCTTTTCTGTGTCCTCGTTTTCCGCAACGGCGATGTAGCGCACCCGTTTTTCCGGAAACAGAAATTCCAGATAGTAGTCCATCATCACATGCTCCCGCCCGAAACGGGACAGGTCTTTGGTGACAATGCAGTTTACTTTTCCGGCTTCCACATCATCCATCATGCGCTGGAAACTCGGACGCTCGAAGTTTGTCCCACTCCATCCATCGTCCACATATTCCCCGACCACATGAAGCCCCTGCTCCCTTGCGTACTGTTGCAGGATTGTCCGCTGCGTTTCAATGCTTACGCTGTCGCCATAGCTTTCATCGTCACGGCTTAACCGCATATAAAGAGCCGTGTTGTAAATGGTAGTATTGTAAGGTTGTTTCACCGTAAAAATCCTCCTTCTAAAGAAACAACCCACGCTTACAATACTTTTGCTCTATGGCAATTATATCATAAGCGTGGGCGTGTATCAACGATGGGTCACGAAGAAGCGGCCTTTGCCGCCGTGTGCCGGACGACATCCACAATCAGATCGCCAATCGGACGACCGCCAGCGGCGAAATGTTCGGAGATTTTGATACGGTTTTTCCCACATACAAAATACTGTGTGCCGTTCTCGTCAGTAATGACCTGCCCGGTGTGTGTTGTATCAATAATGTCGCTTTCGCTTTTTACCATCCAGTGTCCTCCGTATGATTATTTTTAATCATGTAGCTTGAATTTCTGTTCATAGCGTTTACCTCTCTCTTGTTCGCTGCTGCCGTTTCAGTTCCGCCAGCACTTCCGGCGGGATACGGTCAACCAGCCTTTGCATATTTTCCAGTTCGCTTTCCAGCTTTGCCCGTTCCATGCGGTCTTTCATCTTGCCGCTTTCGCTGGCCTTTGCCCTTGCTTCCAGCTTTTGATTTTCTTCCAAAAGGTCTTTGATCGTGACCTTGTACTTTTTCAGTTGCCCGGAGAAGTTCTCCATCTGCGGAAACCACTTTTTCAACAGGGAGAGGGCTTCCTCTTTCTTCTTCCCGGCGTTCAGCGGGTTCATGCCGTCAAGGGCGGCTTCGATAGCTCTGGCCTGTTTGGAGAGGGAAACCGCCTGTTTGAACAGCCGGGTGGGGATATGCTTCCGGCCTGTCTTGCTGGCGCTCTCCCCACGCTCCAAATCCGGGTATTTCTCCACCATGTAAGCGTGAAAATCATCCTGCCACTTCGTAAGGTTTGCCCGGTTGCCGAGGATTTCTTTGGCGCACAGGCGGTTGTCCTTTGTCAGCGGCACAAAGGTTAAATGCAGGTGGGGCGTTTTCTCGTCCATGTGTACCACCGCCGATACGATATTCTCCCGGCCTACCCGGTCAATGAGGAAATCCGCCGCCCGCTGGAAAAATGCCTGTATTTCCTTTGGGGATTTCCCCTTGAAAAACTCCGGGCTGGCAGTTATCAGGGTATCGACAAACCGGGTGCTGTCCTTGCGGGTACGGCATCCAGCCTGCTCAATACGGCTCTGAATGAAGTGGTAATAGCGCCCCTCCGGCTTGACAATATGGAAGTTGTACTTGCTTTTGGCTGTGTCAATGTCGGGGTTGCTGGCGTACTGTTCTTTCTGCCGTTCGTGATGGGCTTCCAGCGGCCTTGCCGGGTTGCCCTTGTGCTTCTCAAAACGCAAAATTGCGTGTTGTGCCATGAAACTCCTTTCCCCATTCCTTTCCCATCCTGGAATGGTCAAGAAAACCGCACACCCAATTTACTCCATCAGGCGACCTGACTCCGCTTTTGTGTCCACCGCAAACGCTTAACAAGCGGAGGTAGATTATCCTCATTGGCGGTGTTGCGTCGGAGGCGATTGTAATACGTTTCGATCCAGCGAAAAATCAACTGTCGAACCTGCTCCCGTTTCATAGAAACGCAGTGAAGCCGATAAATCAACTCCTTTTTGAGCGTTGCAAAAAAACTTTCCATCCGCGCATTGTCAAAACAGCAATGTGTGCGTCCCATACTCTGACGAATGGATTCATGCTGAGCAAGCAGCGTACGGTATTCCTGGCTGGTGTACTGGCTGCCATGATCAGAATGAAGGATCAAACCGGTTTGATAGCCATAGCGGGAAACTGCATTGCGAAACGCATCGCAGCATAAGCTGGCGCGCATATGGGGGCGCATTGCATAACCGACTACCGCGCCATCAAAACAGTCCAGAATTGCGGCAAGATACAGTTTGCCGTCTGCACATTTGATTTCGGTCATATCGCTGATGTACTTTGTTCCGGGCGCGGGAGCAGTAAAATCCCGCCGCACCAGATCATCGTTCTGTGACGTGTAGGAATCGACCTTTGTCAGACTATTTGGACGCTTTTTGTGCATCAGCAGATGATTTTCTTTGCATAGCCGATAACATTTTCCATAGCTTGGACGTTGTGTTTCCGGCAATGCCTCCCGCAAGCTGCGCACACCGTAACACGGATGCTGTTGTCGTAATTGCTTTAGGGCCGATACCGTTTCCGCGTCGCGATCTGTATGCATTGGTCTGCGTTTCCAATCATAATACCCTTCCCGGCGCACGCCGAGCGTCTGACAGCACAATGCAATACTGCTGTTCTGATGATTGGCTTCGATCCATGCGTATAACTGTCGCGGGCGAACACCAGTTATCGACCCGCCATAAAACCCAGCGCTTTCCGAAGAATATAGTTTGCTTCGTGCAGTTGATGCAGCTCATGTGTCAGCCGCGTGATGGCCTGTTCCGGTGTTTCTCCGGGTTGTACGCCACGAATCTGACCACTGGCGAGCCGCTCTGCCCGACGCCAGTTGTATACGGTCTTCGTGGAGATGCCAAGCCGCCGGCACGCCGCGCTCACTCCGATTTCGTCGGCCAGTTTCAGCACATCGGCTTTATATTCTTCCGTGTATTTCCGTCCCATCTACTACACCCTTTCTTGGCTTCATTATATCACCTTGGGTGTACGGTTTTATTGTATCACTCCATCCGGGGTTTTCCACAGGGAAAATCCCGCCGGAAATAGCTCGGATAGGATTGGAATGGATAGAATATGAATCAATCTTTTTATCTTTGTATTTCTATATACCGTCCGGTTTCCGTACTTCTCAAAGGTGATTTCCGTACTTCATGGGTACGGTTTTCAGTCCTCCGGCGTACCAGAACGGGATTTCTTGAAGTCGGTGTTTGAAACCACTTCATAGGATTTTGGGTAAATGCGGTTGGGTTTCCCACAGCCCTGCTTCTGGATCTCTACCAGCCCGGCGTATTGCAGTTCCCGCAGGGTGTTCACCGCTTTCTGCCGCCCACAGCGGAGCAGGTCAACCACCTCGCAGATGGGATAATACAGGTAAATCCGCCCATACTCGTCCGCCCACCCATTTTTCCGGGATAACTCTGTCCGGCGCAGGATAAAGGCATACAGTAGCTTTGCCTCGTTGGACAGGGGCTGGAATGTAGGGGCTTCAAAGAGAAAATTGGGGAGCCGGGTGAAGCTGAACGCCTGTTCCGGCTGATGAATGTAAATCGTGTTTGTCATAGCGTGTTTTGTGGACGGTTAGAAGCCCGTTTTCCGGGGTGGGCGATAATTTATACTACCCGCCCCGGTTTGGGGCTTGCAAAGCCTGATAAATCAAGGCTTTTTTCACTCCTAACTGTCCACACAAGACCTCCTTTTCCGTTCACTTTCTGTTTTCTGCCGCCTGTGAACTTTGGCGGCACAGCCGGGGCAGTATTTAGCCCGGTTGGATTTGGGGACGAATACGCCGCCGCAGACTGCACAGCGTTTCAAGTCCTTATCCCGGAAAATCTCTGCTTCCAATGCCCCGTCCAGCGGCAAGACCGCCCAGCGGAACCACTTGCAGCAGACTGAGAAAGAAACCGTCTGCGGGCAGATGCAGGCGTCCCCATCGTCAAGGGCAATGCAGTTGCCGTCCTCACAGCAACAGCACTCCCGGCGTATCAGGGCGCTTGCCCGTTTCCGCTGCGCTGGTGTCATGCGGTAAAGGGAACCGTCTGGCCTGCGTTCCAGCGGCGGCAAATCTTTGTAGGGGTTATTTTTCATGCGTTCCCTCCATTTTGCTTTCCGCTGCCGTTCTCCCCGAAAAGGCTTCCTGCCCCATTCCTGCGGCGTGTTCCGGCGTTGGCACGCTCCCCATAACTTCGGGACAACTTGGCGCTGTTGACAAAGTCTCGCAACAGCCCTCGCGGTATGTTATAATAAGAAAAAAGTCTGAGGTGATGGGATGCAGCTGGCGATACACATGGTAACAATCGAGGACTT
>NZ_JBQKJP010000071.1:0-7525 GCF_052117205.1 Candidatus Agathobaculum pullicola
GCCAAGCAGCTCGCTATCCATAATCGCCACTCCAACAACTTTCCCATGAGGCCTCTAGGTTGGTTTTCTCCCTTAGAGTTCTCTGTCCAATATGTTTGACAAACCTACAACTCGGACAAACCCACGCACAGGGCTTAGCCCCGGCGCAGTCGCTCTTCCATATAGTCATGCGCGCGGTTTTCCAGCGTGTCATCGAGCGGCGTGAGCGGTTCCGCGCCATCATATTTGTGGCGCAGCGCGGCATGCAGAATGAAATCGCACAGCGCAGGATTCTTGGGCAAAAGCGAGCCGTGCGAATAGGTTGCAAACACATTTTTGTAGCGCGCGCCCTCGGTCTGGTCCTCCCCGTTATTGCCATAGCCCTTGAGCATCATGCCCAGCGGGGCCACGTCCTCACCAAGATAGGTCTTGCCCGAGTGATTCTCAAATCCAACCACAATCGAACCACCGCTTTCGGGCGTGGTACGGTACATATAGTTGCCAATCATGCGCTCTTTCGCGCCAATCGTATGCACATTGATGGCGCCGATGAAGTCCAACTGGTTGCCGTCCCACGTTTTGTAGTACTGCCCCAGCATCTGGTAGCCGCCGCAGATGGCAAGGAACACCTTGCCCTCCTCAACCGCGGTACAGATATCGCGGCCCTTGCCCGCAGCAAGGTCGCGCAGCAGCACCTCCTGCTCGAAATCCTGTCCACCGCCGATGAAGAAAATATCATATTTGTCAATGTCAATCGGCTGACCGATGGAGCACTCTTCCACCGTGACCCCGATGCCGCGCGCCTCCAGCCGCCGCTTCATGGTAATGATATTGCCCCGGTCGCCGTACAGGTTCAAAATATCGGGGTACAGATGGCAGATATTCAGTTGCATGTCGTCCCCTCCCCTTTATTCATAGAACGCCTTGACGTCGGTATGCTTGGCAATCTCGCCGCGCAAATCAAACATCGCGGTATAGGTCGGCATCAGGAACGCGGGTGTTTCATCTGCGCCGACCTGCTCGATCAGTGCGTCGTACTCTCGGATCACCTCAATGCGGTCGGTCGTAAAGCCCGCATACTTCAGGCGGAGCGCCATATCATCCGCGCGCACACCCGAGACCAGGATATGCGTAAACCGCGCTTCCTGTTCGGCCAGCGCCTCAAAATCCACATCCCAAATCCAGCTGATGTCCGTACCGTCCGCAAAGCGGTCGTTGAGCAGAAAAGCCAGCTTGCAGGTCCCCTTGTCGTTGGCGATCAGGTTGATGACCTGATTGAAGCCCGCCGGGTTTTTCACCAGCATCATACGCGCCTGCGCCTTGCCCAGCGTAAACTGCTCGGCGCGGCCGAAGCCGCACTCGAACTGACCGAGCGCGCCGACCGCCGTCTCCTCGTCGATGCCGACTACATGCGATGCCGCCGCCGCGGCCGCCGCGTTATAGATATTGTAGCCGCCCGGCAGATTGACGTGCACCTCGTGCACGCGGCCGCAGATAGAAAGTTCAATATCGGACGAATCCGCGCCCGAGGACAGAATTTTCGTCACCGCAACATCCGGCTCATGCCGATGATAGCCGCATTTGGGGCAACGGAAGCCGCCGAGGTGGCCGTAGGTGATATAGTCGTACTGGTATTCGGTTTTGCAGTGGATGCAGTAGGGCGCATCCGACAGTTCGTGCGCCGCATTCTCGTAAATCGGAACATTAACGCCAAACCACACCACCTTGTTGGGGATTTTCTGCGCGAGCGAGGCGGTCAGTGAACAATCCGCATTCAGGCATAGCGTTGCATCCGGCACATGGGTAATGCCCTCGCGAATGGCGTTTAAGGTATGCGTAATTTCGCCATAGCGGTCGAGCTGGTCGCGGAAAATGTTGTTGACCACAAGGCACTCGACCGGCAGAAACGCACTTGTCCGGCGGAAAGCGGCCTCATCGCACTCAATCAGCGCGTGCGTATACGGGCATTTGCCCGAAATCGTGCAGTGCTGCGCGAACACGGCAATGATACCGGTCAGCAGGTTTGCGCCCGATTTATTGGAAAAGTATTTCAGACCCGCATCGGCAAATGCCTGCTCAATCATGCGCGAGGTCGTGGTCTTGCCGTTAGTGCCGGTCACAACCGTGACCTTAACGCCGCGCGACAGCTCCCCGAGGATATTTTTGTCGATTTTCAGCGCCAGCTTGCCGGGCAGATTGGTGCCGCCGCGCCCGAGCTTGCGCAGAACAGCACCCGAGGCCTTGCACACCGCAACGGCCAGCCGGGTTTTCAGCTTCATAGAATAACCCCTCTATCTGTCAATTTCATATAAATGAAGTATACCGCATTTTCCCGCATAGTACAAGCATGGAAATCCATTGGTCATGTCATTCTGCACAAAAGCTGCGCAAAAAATTCATCAGTTTGGCAAGTGCCGCTGCAAAGGACATTTACATGAAAATGCACAAAAAATCAAGGTGTTATTTGTGAAAAGATACCGGAGTGCATGGAATATGTATGAATTCGCGCAATGCCCCTTGCATTGACAGACAGATATTGTATAATTTAATTAGTGGCTTTTGCCAAATAACAGGATGAGGTGAATACCAATGGATTATATGTCGGAATATAAGCGCTGGCTGGACAGTCAGGCGCTTTCAGAAGAAGAACGCGCAGAACTGCGCGCAGTAGAAAATAACAACGAAGAGATCGAAAGCCGCTTTTTCGCGCCCCTGTCATTTGGCACCGCTGGTCTACGCGGTGTGCTGGGTATCGGCCTGAACCGTATGAACCGCTTTACGGTCGGGCAGGCCGCGCAGGGTCTTGCCAATCTGGTGGTTTCCAACGGACAGGCCGCAATGGATCGCGGCGTTGCAATCGCCTATGACAGCCGTCATTTCTCGCCTGAGTTTGCCAAGCAATCCGCCTGCATCCTTGCGGCAAACGGCATCAAGGCGCTGCTGTTTGATGAACTGCGCCCCACGCCTGAGCTGTCCTTTGCCGTGCGCCATTATGGCTGCATTGCGGGCATCAACATCACCGCGTCCCACAACCCCAAGGAATATAACGGCTATAAGGTTTACTGGGAGGACGGCGCGCAGCTTCCGCCCGCCGAGGCCGATGTAGTCGCCAAGGAAATGGCGGCAACCGATATCTTCACCGATGTCAAAACCGCGGATTACGACAAGGCGGTTGCGGACGGTATGATTCGTATTTTGAGCCGCGAAACCGACGAGGCATATCTCAGCGAGGTCATCAAGGTTGCGGTCAACCCGGATTGCGTTAAGCAGGTTGCGGACGAGTTTAAGCTGGTCTACACCCCGTTCCACGGCGCGGGCTACCGTCTGGTGCCCGAGATTCTGCGCCGTCTGGGCTACAAGCACATCATTTGTGAGCCCGAGCAGATGAAGATCGACGGCGACTTCCCGACCGTCAAAAACCCGAATCCGGAGTACAAAGAAGGCTTTAACCTCGCCATCGAACTGGCAAAGCAGAACAATGTAGATCTCATCATCGGCACTGACCCGGACGCAGACCGTACCGGTATCGTCCTCAAGGACAAGACCGGCGATTATGTCACCCTGTCGGGCAATCAGGTGGGCGTACTGCTGACCGATTACATCATCACCGCCAAGAAGCTGACGAACACCATGCCCGCGCATCCGGCGGTGCTGAAGTCCATCGTTACCACCGAGATGGCGCGCGCGGCGGCCAACAAAAACGGCGTGGACTGCTTTGAGACATTCACCGGCTTTAAGTTCCTCGCCGAGAAGATCAAGCAGTTCGAGACGACCGGCTCGCACGAGTATATCTTTGCCTTTGAGGAATCCTACGGTTACCTGTGCGGCGACTATGCGCGCGATAAGGACGCGGTCACCGCTTCCATGCTGATTGCGGAGATGGCGGCCTATTATCGTACACAGGGTAAGACCCTGTATGATGCAATGGAAGAAATGTACGAGAAATACGGCTACTATTGCGAGCATACCATCTCGATCACCATGCCCGGCGTATCCGGTTTGCAGCGCATGAACGAGCTGATGGCCGAGTTGCGCAACAAGCCGTTGACGGTGATCGGCCCGGACAAGGTGGAATATACCCGTGACTACATGCCCGGCACACGCACCTGCATGGCGGATGGCAAGGTCGAGCAGATGGAGCTGAAGGGCCAGAATGTGATGTATTATGAGCTGGAGGGCGGCACAACGTTTATCATTCGTCCGTCCGGCACCGAGCCTAAAGTGAAGGTTTACATCATGGCCAAGGGCGACAGCAAGGCAGATGCCGCTGCCAAGGTGGAGGCGCTGATGGCTGCTGCCAAGGAGATTGTCAAGTAAACAGGAGAACTGTAAAACAGGGGCGTGCGTCGGTTTCCGGCGCACGCCCTTGCGGCTTTCGGGGCGCAAGAGGCAAAGGCTACCCCATACAAAATATGGTGCGGCGCATGGTAATGGGTGTGATGACCGCGAAGTCCATCAGCAGCCCACCGAGATAACAAAAAACGCTCGCACAAGCGAGCGTTTTCTGTTTAGTTTACTTTTCGCGCTGCCAGGTCGCCGGAGCGAACAGCAGCAGCATCGGGAACACTTCCAGGCGGCCCGCAAGCATATCGAACATCAGGACAATCTTGCTCAAGGGCGAGAAAAAGCCGAAGTTTGCCGCCGGACCGACCAACTCCAGACCCGGGCCAACGTTGTTGAGCGTCGCCGCCACGGCAGTGAAGTTGGTGATAAGCTCTTCATTGGTGATTGACAGCAGCAGCACGGACACGATGAACAGCAGCAGATAGGCGATCATGAACACATTGACCGAGCGCATCACCTCATGCTGCACGCGGCGACCGTCCATCTTATTGACGCGCACCGCCCGCGGATGGATCAGAAACTGCATTTCCTTGCGAATACTCTTGCACATCAGTAGAATACGCGAGCATTTCATGCCGCCGCCGGTCGAACCGGCACATGCGCCGATAAACATGAGCAGCACAAGCAAAGCTTTGCTGAATGCGGGCCACTGATTAAAGTCCACGGTAGAAAAGCCGGTGGTTGTGATGATGGATGCCACCTGAAAGGCGGCATGATGGAAACTTTGGAAGAAGTTTGAAAACATCGGCCGGACATTGATGGCAATTAGCACCGAGGAAGCAATAATCACGCCCAGATACACGCGCACTTCTTCGATGCGAAAGGCGTTTTTCCAGCGCCGCATGAGCAGCAGGAAGTAAACACTGAAATTGATGCCGAACAGAATCATGAAAATCGTGACAACACCTTGCAGATAATAGCTGTCATAGTATGCAATCGAGCTGTTCCAGATACCGAAGCCACCTGTGCCCGCGGTTGCCATAGAGGTACAAGCCGCGTCAAACAACGGCATACCGCCCAGCATCAGCAGCACAATCTCCAGCACGGTCATGCCGAAATAAATGCCGTACAGGTACATCGCAGTGTCACGGAGATGGGGCGAGAGCTTGTTGACCGACGGACCGGGGCTTTCCGCGCGCATCAGGTGGATGGTCTGTCCGCCCGCCAGCGGCAGCACAATCAGCATGAACACCAGCACACCCATGCCGCCGACCCAATGGGTCAGGCTGCGCCAAAGCAGCGATGCGTGCGAGAGTGCTTCCACATCGCTCAGGATAGTGGCGCCGGTGGTGGTAAAACCGGAAACCGTTTCAAACAGCGCGTCCACCACAAACGGGATTTCACCGCTGAACAAAAACGGCAGCGCGCCGGTCAGTGCCAGCACAATCCAGCACAACGCAACGGTAACAAAGCCCTCTCGCGCGTAAAAGCGGGTATTTTTCGGTCTTTTATGACAAAATAGAGCGGAAAACGCCAGACAAATCACGGCAGTTGCCAAATAAGCCATCACCACATGCTCACGGTACAGGATGGCGGTCAGCATCGGAAGGAGCAGGAACAGGGATTCCACGCCCAGCATCCAGCCGATAAGGTAGCGTACCATAGCATGATTCATTGCGCTGCATCCCCCGCCATGTCCGTCCGGAAAATATCCTGCAAGTCATTCATACCACGCCGGGTGGATACCACAATAACGGTATCCCCTTCCCGCAGCACATCGCGCCCACGCGGAATGATACGGCGTCCCTTGCGATTGATGCAGCATAGCAGCACATCCGGTCGGATGGGCATATCCTGCAGCGGTACTCCAATCAAATCATGCGCCGCCACGCGAAATTCAAGTGCCTCCGCGCCGCCGAGTTGGTGCAGCGTTTCCACATTGGAGCCCATGGAGTTCTGCATCGCGCGGGTATACTGGCCAATCAACTCAGCCGTCGTCACCTTGGGGCGAACGACGGTGCCAATGGGCAGGCTCTCAATGACCTCTTCAAAGTTCACGCGGTTGACCTTGGTGAACAATTTCGCCTTGGAATGTCGCCCCGCATGCAGCGAAAGCAGGATATTCTCCTCGTCCATGCCGGTCAGTGCGGCAAACGCCTCACACTTGGCCAGACCTTCCTCATCCAGCAAATCGCGGTCGGTGCCATCACCATGAATAATGGTTGCACCCGGCAGCAGTTCGGACAGGGCCTCGCAGCGCTCCAGACGATTTTCAATAATTTTAACCGAAATACCGGCATCAATTAGCATTTTTGCAAGGAAATAAGAAATTTTTCCGCCGCCAATCAGCATTGCCGACCGGATATGGTCGTTCGGCACCCCAATCTGATGGAAAAATTCCGCCTGCTCACGCGGCGGAACGATCACAGTAACATCGTCGCCCGCGCATAGAATAAAATCCCCCTTTGGGATAAACGTCTGGCCCTCGCGGCGCACCATGCAGAGCAACGCATTGGTGTGAAGCAGCGGATTGACATCGCAAACCGCCATGCCGTGTAAACGGGATCCGTCAGGGATGCGGATATCGAGCAGCTCAATGCGTCCTTTGGCAAAGGTGCTCACGCCGATAGCGGACGGGAAACGAATCAGGCGTGAAACCACACGCGCCGTGGACAACTCCGGGTTGATGACCATGGATAGACCCAGTTCATCCCGGATAAACCCGATCTCTGACACATATTCCGGGTCGCGCACACGCGCAATGGTGTGACAGCCTGCCGCTTTGCTGGCAATCAGGCAGGAGAGCAGATTGATCTCGTCATGCGTCGTGACAGCAATCAACAGGTCGGTTTCCCGCACGCCTGCCTCCTCCAATACATGGTAGCTCGTGCCGCTGCCGGTCACTGAGGTCAAATCCAGCGTGTTGGTCAGCTCGGTGAGATGACGTTCGGACAAGTCAACCAGAGTCAGGTCATGTCCTTCCGAGGAAAGCTGCTCCGCCAGCGCCGTGCCGACCTTACCGCAGCCTACAATAATGATGCGCATGGTGCGCCTCCGATCTTTCTTTTTACTAAGCACATAATATACATAGCGATTATAGCGTTTTAGCGGCAAAAAAGCAATATCCCCGACAAACGAAAACAAATCTTTGCTGTAGGAGTACAATACATCTTGGACAGTTGAATAAAAAAGGATGAAGGATAAGACCACATCGGTTAAAGTTGAGTTGCTATACAACAACTTGTCGAAAGGGGGCCATATC
>NZ_JBQKJP010000072.1:0-6940 GCF_052117205.1 Candidatus Agathobaculum pullicola
TCATTGATGGATTTTATGAAGAATGTTTTAAAACCAACAAAGAAATTCCTATGGTAATGATAGTAAGGCTTAAGAAGGTAAAACGTGATAGCTTAAAATAAATTCAAGTTTATCTAATCAATCCTCCGAAAGCCTTGTATTTTCAAGGAAAATCGGCAATATAATGTTCGTTCCTTATGTATTTTCCCTTGTTTTTGCCCTTATGAGCCGAAACAAGGGAAACTTTTTGTTTAGGATTCCCCGACCACCTTATCAAGCAGTCTTGCGGAAGTTCGTTTCGCTTCCCTCTTAGAGTGAGCGTAGATGTTCATTGTGGTACTTACGTCAGCGTGTCCGAGCAGTTCCTGCACATCCTTCGGTGCTGCACCGTTGGAGAGCAGATTGCTGGTGAATGTGTGTCTCAGCATATGAAAATGGAAATCTTCAAATCCTTCCAGCTTCTTTTTTGCCGACCTTGTCATAACACCAACTGTACTCGGTGACTCATATGCTCCGTCAGGTCTCAGGCAGACAAAGGAGATTTCCTTGTATCCGTCGGGTAATTCCTCCGTTCTCGGCAGGCTGTAGACTTCATAGTAAGTACGGTCTTTTTCTTTGACCTCTTTGTAGTAGTTGAGGTGGTAGAGTTCGCCATACTTGAAGCGGTTCTTGTGCTGTTCCGTCTTTGCCTTTCTGAGAATGTCAGCCAGAGTGTCGCAGAAGTCCACGGTGCGGACTTTCTTGCGTTTGGTTGCACCTATCTCTGTCTTGTGCCTTTGCCCGTTGTATCGCATACTGCGTCGTACTGTGAGGTGCTGTCCGTCAAGGTTGATGTCCTGCCAAGTCAGACCACACACTTCTCCGATACGAAGCCCTGTGTAGTAGGCTATCTGCATCGGGAGCAATGCAGGATTGTCTTTCTTTTTCAGAAAGTCCTCCAACATTACAAACTGCTGATGGTCAATGGTATGAGCATTGTCAACTTCGCCGTCCTCGTCTGCAAACAGTTTGTATTCCTCTTTCTTTCCCCTCCATACCACATACTGCATAGGGTTAAAGGAAATCAGTTTCTTCGGGAATACCGCAAATCGGAACGCTCCCTGCAATACTGCCGAGAACAGTCTTAGATACCCTTTGCTGAGTGCCTTTGCTGTTGTCCCGTCAGGGCATTGTCCTCCAAAAGTAAGGAAGTCCATAAATGACTGTAAATGTTCCGCAGTGACCGTTTTCAGCTTTCTGTCTCCGATAGGATATTGCTTTATCCTGTTCACTGTTCCCATATACGCCATTACTGTACCGTTGCTCAGATTGCCGGGTTTCAGTTCTTCCTCCACCCACATATCAAGCAGCATCCCTACGGTGGTGTTCTCAGGCTTTGCCACGAACTTCTTCGCTTCGTAGTCCTCCATTGCCTTGCGGAGCAATGCTTCCGTTTCGGATTTGCTTTCTGTGCCTGCAAACTCACGCTGTACCATCTTTCCGCTTTCATCTTCTACATAGAAGCGGTAGTACCATTTCTTGCCCTTTTTTCTTACAGATCCTTTTGCCATTGATAAATAGTCTCCTTTCTATCCGTGGCAATCGGAACTGTGACGTATGGTGTGCGTAAAGTAAATAGTGTCACATCCGCCGATTGTTTAATCGGCTTTTTTATTGTCAAAGAGCCACGGAATTATTCTTTTTCGGCAAGCCTTGCTTCGGCTTCCGCTACTATCCCGAAAAGGTCACCCATCTTCACAGCGGTACGACCTTCATCGTAGATATGTAAAATTCCGTCTAAGAATCGTTTCATATCCTCAATCGGTGCTTCCATTTCTTTATGGTAAACTCGTTCCTTAATCGCTCCCGACTCAATCGCATATCTCATAAGAGACTGTTTCAGTCCTTCATCTTCTGCAACACGGTCAACCTCTGTCATAGCATCGGAGAAGTGGTGGCAGAGAACGGAATACAAATCAATCATCTTTCCGAGGAATGTGGTAAGGAGCTGTTGGTGTGGTTCTCCATTCACAACCGTAGACACGGTATCAATGTACTTTCTGATATGTTCTTCCAAGTCCTTTTCACAGAGCGTTCTGCTGTCATATTCCTTATCCTCTGAAAGACCTGTGAGCCATTCGGGAGTGGTGAGCAACGCTTCTGCCAGTCCATTGATAATCATTGTTCTCTTTGGGTCTACGCCGTCTGCTTCGTATCTCTGTATCGTTGACTTGTTCACTCCGATACGTTTGCCAAGCTCCGGCATTGTGAGATTCAATTCTGTTCGACGTTCTTTTACTCGTTCGCCGACCTGTTTTGCGGTGAATGTAATTTCTTTTTTCAAGGTTTCCACCTCCTATCAAATCCAAGTATAGCATATCAAAACCTATTTTGCAACTATTTTTCTAATAAAAATTAAAAGATATCTTTAATGGGTTGCAAAATGAGTTGACAAGAAATAGCAAAATAAGTATAATGATAATTGCAAAGTTGCAAAATGAGTATTTTGAAAGGAGAGGTGTTTAATGGCAGTAGTTAAAATAGGTTTAACTATCGAAGAATCAGCGGAATGTACGGGTATCGGTAGGAACACAATGCGAAAACTGGTGGACTGGGGCAAGTTGCCTGTTCTGAAAGTCGGACGAAAGACCATTATCCGCAGGGATACGTTGGAGCGTTTTATGACGGTCAATCAAGGCAGGAACTTACTCAATCCAAGCGATGTACGAAAAGTGGAATAACCGTTCTCCAAAGCCCTCGGCGTTTGAGAGCGAAATACACCCCTCGCACAAATCTGCGATTTGTACTCTGGGTATTTCGCCCCTGCGGGGAGCCTGCATCACAGCTTCGGACACTCTCACCTCAGCTATGATACAGAGGAAATTGCACCGCAATTTCCATTGCTGTCCAACCAATCACCGATGGCTGTGACAGCCGCACCCGACAAGTCGGTTGCGTAATGAGTACGGTATTCTCAGCGTAGTAGAAAGGAGTAAAAGGTTGGCAAGACATTCGTTCATTCAAATGTCGAAGCTGCCCAATGTCAAGGGAAGAATCTCATATATCACGAGCCACGCCAAACAGGAAAACCTTTATGCCACCTATTGTACCGCCGACAATACCTTTTGGAGTAATCTCGCCAGGGAAAGCCAGCAGGAGTTTCAGCGAAGCGGAACGACAGGAAAGTGTATCGAAGCAAGGGAGTTAATCATTGCCCTGCCGGAGATTTACACCACCTTTGACCCTCAGCAGGTGCTTGAAGAATTTACGAATAAATTCCGACAGCAGTACGGAGTGGAATGTGTATCGGCTCTGCACCACAACAAACGCAAGACCAACTACCACATCCACCTCATATTCAGCGAAAGGAAACTGCTTCCCGAACCTGACATCAAGATTGCCACCAGAAGCGTATTTTACGATGAAACTGGAAAAAGAGTACGAACCAAGAAAGAAATCACAGACGAAAACGGTCAAGTCCGAAAAGGCTGCACCGTTATCAAAAAGGGGGAAGTTTACGAAAGCCATTTATTCACAGTCAAAGACGAGCGTTATAAAAGCGAAGCGTTCATAGCAGAAGCAAAGGAAGTTTACACGGAGCTTATCAATTCCCACATTTCAGATCCCGAACAACGGCTGAAAGTGTTTGATAAGAACAGCGTGTATCTCCCCACAAAAAAGATAGGCAAGAACAACCCCAAGGCTGCCGAAATCGAAGCGGACAACACCGCAAGGCAGGAATGGAACAGGACGGCGGATTTGGCTCTTGTATCAGGCATTGAAGAAGCAAAGATACTGGAAATCAAGCAGACCGAAATTCACGACAAAGCCGGTCAGTCCATCCGTGAAAATGGTTGGCTTCCAAACCTGTTCCGAGGTATCGTAGGCAAGGCAAAGGAATTTCTCCAAGCCATCATCCGTGAAAAGGATATGCCACCCAAGCCAGTCCTTGATATGGATATGGACGAGTTCCGCACAATGCAGACCCTTATGCTAAAGGTACAGAAACAGGCGAAAGCAATCAGGAAGATACAGGAAGTCACACTTCCAAATCTGCGACAGCAGCTTGCAGAAACAACGGGTATCTTCAAGGGCAAGGAGCGTAAGGCTCTGGAAAAGCAGATACAGCAGACTGAAACCGAACTTGTTGAAAAACTGGATAAAATCCCCGATATTCTCACCGATGACGGTTATCCTGATGTACAGGCATTTATGAAAACTTACCGCAAAGCAGAGGCTATTGTGACACAGTATAACCAAGACCTTGCAGAATGGGAGCAGACAGTCAAGAACGGACAAAAACCTGCCGAGAAACAGCACAGACCGCCCGAAAGACAAAGTGTGCGTAACAGGCTCAGACAGCTTCAGGAAGAGGGGAAACAGAACTCTCAGCCGAAGCAAAGAAAGAAATCCCAAGACAGGGACAGATAATCACGACATAGGAAATCACTACCGCAGGGCAACCTGCCTTGCGGTCTTACATATATTGGTATAAACACATTGAACAGGCACCCATTACCACATTTTTGGGGAAAAGTCAACAGTATAACCCTAAATTTTGTCAAAAGACTTTATTTTTTCATACGGTGGTGGTACAATATATTCGCCAAACAAATCTTAATATAAGGGTTACCTTTTGTGTTTAAGATTTGTTTGGCGACAATCGGGGTTGCGTTTTTCGGTGCGTAGCTTCGGCTGCGCACTTTTTTATTTTACCGAAAAAATAAATAGCTCTACCTTTGGCAGAGCAAGATACAGGAGGGCAAAATATGTTTTGCAGTAAATGTGGCAACGAAATCGTTGCACAAGCAAAGTTCTGTTCAAAGTGTGGACAACCAGTAAACGCATCCAACAGCGGAACTCCAGTTCAAAATAATAGCGGGAGTTTTACATTGACAATCAACAGAGCCAAGCAGTGGTTCGCAATAAATCCTGCGGTTAAAGTTGTTGTTGATGCTAATACTGAGTACAAAATTGATAATGGTGCTACACTGAACATTCCCGTTTCGGCAGGAACACATAATATCGCATTTTCGTGTAGTATGAGAAACAAAATTGTAAACGTCAATGTTGCTGATAATGTTACTTTGAATATTAAATGGAACAGAGTAACAGGCAGCCTTGAAGTCGAATAAAAGGGAGGATATGTTTATGTTCTGTACAAATTGCGGAAAAGAAATTCAAGAAGGATCTGCGTTCTGTCCTGAATGCGGTGCAACACAGCAGGGAGCCACACCGCCTGTTACCAACGCTGGTGGTTATTCTAATCCGACAAGTCAGCCAGTAGTTCAAAAAGTGCCTTACAACACAATGTGTATTATCGGCTTAGTAATTTCCGGTATATCTTTACTGCTTAATTTTTGGGGACTTGTAGGAATTGCAGGAACAATCGTTTCTGTTATCGGTCTGTCAAGTTGCAAGCAGAAAAACGAGAACGGAAAGGCACTTGCAATAATTGGTATTATTATCGGTGTATGTTCAATCTTCTATGGCTTATTTGCTATTTTGAGCTTAGTATAAAGGGCATCCAGATATAATATGTTTTGCAGTAGATGTGGCAACGAACTTCAAATAGAAGCAAAATTTTGCCCCAAGTGCGGACAACCAACTGGCACTTCCAATCAAAACAGCGCACCTGATGAATGGTTCTACATCAACAACAGTATGAGATGTGGTCCTTGTGATAAGGAAAAAATATCCGTGTTCATTCAACAGGGACAAATCTCTAAAGATACGCTTGTTTGGAAAAAAGGAATGTTAAATTGGCTTCCAGCAGGACAGACAGAATTGATACATACAATCAAAGATGTTGTTCCACCAATGCCTAATAATATAGTCAGTAACAAGTATGCGTGGACATTAGCAACCATCCCGATTTTGATTTCGTGGTTTGTAGAACTAATCGGATTTCCTACAGTGGTTGTTATAATTTGCACCATATCGCTCAATGTTATTTTCTTAATGTTAGATAGCGACGAGCTAAACAAGGTTGGGATAAACGTTAACAACTGGATGTGGATGGGCATTGTATTAGTCCCTGCATATCTTTTTGTAAGGGCATCCAAAACTAACAAGCAATATGGTTATGCCATAATGTGGTGTGTTATGTTCTTGTTTGACCTAATCATATAATCTGCATCTTGTCTGCAAAATTATGCCGAATATTCACCGAACAATATGATAAATAATATCTAAGGGCGAAGATACCGAGAAAGTATCTTCGCCCTAAACTTATATTATGCAAAAATTATTTCACTGTTCACAATCTCTCTTGCACAAGCCTGTATGTTATTCATCAATCCTATCCATTCCATAGGCTGTTCTGCTTTTAACTGTTCCGTCACACCCTGCTTTTGAGCCATTTCCTTAATCAATCTGTGGAACATTTGCTCCGCCTGTTGGTTAATATCTGCAAGATAACGGTTAAGTGTTCCCTCAATCAGCATTGTAGTGTAAAGGAAGTGCTTATGCTCCTTTAGGTACTGCTTGTGGCGTTGCCCCCATAAGCCTATAGGCTGTGTTTCTTCTTCAGAAAGTATCAGACAAGGGATATAATAATCTCCCTGCAATTCATACCACAAACCGTTGTTTTCATCAAAAATGTACTTGTCCATATAATAAATCCTCCAGTATAATATATTCGCACATACATCACAGTTCTCCGATTGCCACACTCTGTTATATCTTGTTATCAGATTTTCTTGCCCTTGTGTTTGCCCTTATCAGCTTCCAAGGGAACGATAAAACAGTGTGAAATCGTATAATAAGTTAAGGTGAGCATTTTGCGATAAACCCTTTATTTTCAAGGCTTTTGGAGGATTTTATTAAAACCCTGCGAGGGTTAATAACCACTTATAAAATTGTGGTTTTCAAATTCAAGTTTGTCGGGTAAATAGCAAACCCAGCCGAGCCAGTCAACGGTCAAGATGAACGGCGCATATGCGCAGCCGTTGACAGCCCCGCCCGCCTTTGCTGGTAGGCA
>NZ_JBQKJP010000073.1:0-6802 GCF_052117205.1 Candidatus Agathobaculum pullicola
AGACAAGCCTTTCGGATGTGTGGCAGCCAGCGTGTGGCCTTGGAAGTGTAAAGACGCGGTGTTCCAGTACAACGAGGTCTATAATACCTACAACGATGGCGGCTGGAACGGCGACGGGCAGGCATGGGATGCCGACTGGGGCGACGGAACCGTCTATCAGTACAATTACAGCCACGATAACGAGGGCGGCTGCTTCATGATCTGCCTCCAGCACGCCTACAACAGCGTTTTCCGGTATAATATCAGCCAGAACGACAGTACCGGTATCATCGTAGCGGCGACCAATCCCAACGCCAACATTTATAACAACACCTTCTATATCAAGGAAGGCGTACCGTTTGTGTACACCAATTCCGGTCGCTACGGCACGCTGGATGTGAAAAACAACATCATCTATTATGCCGGAAGCGCCGCCCGTAATGAAAACTGGCAATCCGGAACCTGCACCTATGCAAACAATATCTTTGTAAATTACAGCAATGTGCCCGCTGGAACCGACAACATCAAGTTGAGCGCCGCGGAGGGGACATCTCTGATGGTCGATCCCGGAAAGGGTGGAACCGGAAGCGCGCAGGCCAACGCGCTGAACACGCTGGATGGATATAAGCTGCAGGATGGCTCCCGTGCAATCGGCGCAGGTACATCTGTGGCAGTTCCGCCTGTTTTGTCGGAGATGGAAGGCGTCGTATTGACGGACTTCTTCGGCAATCCGACTACAGGAGTTGCACCCGATGTGGGCGCACATCAGTACACCCAATTGACCGGCCTGGGTTCTGATAAATATCAGATTCAGGATTTTACCATCTCTCATGTAAATGGTGATACAGCCGAAACTGTTCTGCGCCATCTGATTACCCCGACAGGATGGTCGGTGACCTTAACAGACGCAGCAGGCCAGCCGCTGACGGGCAGCACAAACGTACCGGGCGGCAGCAAGGTCATTGTCACAAAAGCCGATAGCAATACAGAGACATACACCATTGCCAAGAGTACACAAGCTGATATTCTCTTCTCTCCCTTTGAGCGGCAAAGCGGCAGTATTCATGTGCCCGATCAGGCTCAGGTCGCGCACCTTCTCGATGCTTTGGAGCTGAGCTGGGGTGCCTCTGCAAAGGTGATGCACAATGGAGTTGAGCAAGACAGGAGCATGGTACTTGCGTCAGGAATGACCCTTCAAATTACGGCGGAAGATGCCACAACCCAGAATACACTTTCTATTCAGGTCGGGCCCTACTCTATTTTTGAGAGCATCAAGACGGAAGACGGACAACAGGGTGAAATCTGGTTCGCGCAGCAGAGGATTTCTGCACAGGAGGCGAATACATCCTACAAAGACCTGACCAGCTGGCGCGCTGACTGGAAGGGATGGGAAGGTATTTCCAGCAACCAGTGGGCCTTTATCGGAGCGGACAGCGGTAGTAACACTACCAATATTAAGATTGTCGATGAAACAACCAACCGGAGTGGCTTCGGCCATGCGCTGGGCTTCCGCGCTCCCCTTGATGGGGTAATTTCCATCACAGGACTGGATGCTATCGTAAACAGTGCGGCTGGAAACACCGGAACGATATGGGCTTCGCTGACCCAAAATGGCGAACCGCTGGTGGCCCAGCAGCAGGTCAGCGGCGGTAGCGGCCCTGTCAACTTCAACCAAGCCAATATACAGGTTGCAGCGGGGGACATGATCCGCTTTGAAGTACAAAACAAGGGCGGCAATATAGCAAACGCCAATATCATGGCCCCTATGGTTGTTACCTATACCAGCGTAAGCGACAATCCTACCCATTATACGGTAAGCTATCAGTTGAACAATTTGACCGCAGATGGACAGCCAAGTTCGGTAGAGGAGAATCAGCCTTTGCAGGTTGCGTTGGCGCCAGCCCAAAATTATCGTTTGCCCGAGCAAATTCAGGTCACCATGGGAGGCGTTGTCCTGACCAGCGGCCAAGAATATACCTACGATAAATCCAGCGGAACCATCCGCATTGCGGCGGTTACCGGCGACGTGGTTATCACCGCCGATGGCGTGGAGCAGACAAATGCCCCTGTCATTACAACCACCGCATTGAAGGACGGCAAACAAAACGAGTCCTATTCCGACACATTGACGGCAACCAGCGATACCCCTGTCAGCTGGAGCATCACTGCTGGCAGCCTGCCTACCGGTCTGGCGCTGGACGAGGCAAGCGGCGTCATCAGCGGTATACCCACTGCCGCCGGTACCGCTACCTTTACGGTAACAGCCACTAACAGAACTGGCACTGCCAGCAAGGAGCTGTCTATCCAAATTAACGCGCATAGCGCGGAGAAGAGGATTCTCTCCTTTGAGGTTCCCAATGGGACCAGCAGGATTACAGGTACGCAAATCGAGGTAACGGTTCCGTACGGTACAGATGTCAAAACGCTTACGCCTACGATTATCGTAAGTGAAAAGGCCAGCGTCTCGCCGGCAAGCGATGTGGCGCAGAACTTCAGCAGTCCCGTCATCTATACCGTGACGGCAGAGGACGGAAGCCAGCAGACGTATACTGTAACCGTCATCGTTGCGGCAAAGGGAACTTATGTGATCAGCGCTGACACCGTGGCGCACGGTACTATTTTGCCCGATAAGAGCAGCGCGGCTGAAGGGGAGACTGTTTATGTGTCTCTGCTTCCTGACAAGGACTATCAGATAAAGCAGGGCTCCCTTAAGGTCTACAAGACCGGTGACGAGACAACAACAGTTTCCGTTGACAGCAACAGCTTCCTCATGCCCGGCTATGCAGTTACTGTTACAGCAGAATTTGAGCCAAGTGCTTCTGCATTTGTGCCAGTGACCAATATCACCGGCGTACCAGTTGAAACCGAAGCAGGAAAGGCTATGCGCCTGAGCGCCACTGTGATACCTGACAACGCGACCAACCGTCAGATTGTCTGGAGCGTGAAGGAAGACGGCGGTACCGGCGCGAAGATTGAGAACGGAGCGTTGATGGCGGTCAACCCCGGTGCAGCGGTGGTTACGGCAACCATTGTAAGCGGTGTGGCGCCCGATGCAGACTATACCAAGGATTTCACCATCAGAGTAAATGCTCAGACGGGCAAGCAGTATACCGTTACCTTTCAGAGTAATGGAGGAACGGCGGTAGCCGAACAGACGGTGGCGGAAAACGGCTTTGCAAAGGAGCCGCCCATCCCTGAACTCAGCGGGTATACGTTTACCGGCTGGTATCTGGATGAAGCATGTACCGAAAAGTTCGACTTCGGCACAGCCGTTGTAAAAGACTTGACGCTCTACGCGGGCTGGCAATATACCGGCAGTGGAGGGAGCGACAGCACCAACCAGACAGAGCCTACGGCCAGTCCGGACGGCTCTACCACCACAGCTGTAACAAAGCCGGATGGCACGGTTACCGAAACCACCGTATATCCGAACGGGAACAAGACGGTGGTGGAGAAAAAGCCGAACGGCAGCACGACCACGACCGTCACGCAGAGCGATGGTTCCTCCTCTGTCACCAAGGTGGATGAGAACGGCAAGTGGCAGTCCGAGGTCAAGGTGCCGGAGCGGGTGGTGAACACCGCGCAGGAGAATGGAGAGAACGTAACCCTGCCTCTGCCCAGCGTGCCCAACACCAGCGACTGGAACAGCGCTCCCACCATTACGGTGCAGCTGCCTGACGGCGGCGCGGTAGCCGTGGAGATTCCTGTGGACGGCGCCGCGTCCGGTACTGTGGCGGTGCTGGTCAAGGAGGACGGCACTGAGGAGGTCATCAAGACCTCTATCACCACGGAAAACGGTGTGGCGGTCACGCTGGCTGATGGTCAGCATGTGAAGGTCGTGGATAACAGTAAATACTTCTCCGATGTGCCGGACGGCTACTGGGGAGAGCAGTCCATAGACTTTGTCTCCAGTCGGGAGATTTTTGGAGGCACAGGCCCCAGCATCTTCTCGCCGGAGAGAACGATGACCCGCGGGATGATGGTCACTGTTCTGGCCCGTATGGAAGGTGTGGATACCTCTGTTGGGTCTATATGGTATGAAGTGGGACAGAAGTGGGCTATGTCAGAGGGGATATCGGATGGTACAAACATGGAGCAGAATCTGACCCGAGAACAGCTGGCCCTGATGCTTTACCGCTATGCCGGTATGCCCACCGTGAGAGGAGATCTCAGCGGTTTTGTTGACGGGGATTCCGTCAGCAGCTGGGCCGTTGCGGCCATGAAGTGGGCGGTTCAAGAGGGCTTGATCTCTGGCATGGGAAACAACATCCTCGAACCGCAAGGTGAGGCCAGCCGCACTCAGGTGGCTACCATCCTGATGCGCTTTATAAAAGGCCGGGCGTACAATAAATAAGCAAATCATTCTGATGCAACAAGCTGAGGGGCGGACAACCACGGTTGTCCGTCCCTCAATTCCGTCTGTCATGCAACATCGCGTCATTTAATCGGTGTAATCTGTGATCTGATTTCACATATAGATGAGGCGTATTTTGCGGGAATATTTGCTGTATGGAAAAAATATAAAAATTAGGGAAAAGTTGTCGAAAGTACGGCAGATTCAATTGTGTGGTGTTATAAATTGCCAGTGTATGGAAGTGAGTGCGAACCCGTATAAAGAAAAGGTATAAATGAGAACATAACGAATGAACTCTGTGTAAATATGGGCGCAATAAAGAATACAAATTTGTTGCATGCGTGGGGGCACTGTATGAATGAGAAATGCGTTTATGCCCATGTTTTCTCGTGCGAGCACAAGTTTGACCGCAGATCGCGACTCTGCGCGAGAGCGACACGCTGTGTGAAAAAGACCACATTTTATACGCTGGTGGAAGATGGAGGTTTTTGATTATGCTTAGTGAGTTTGGGGAAAAGGCGAAAGCATACCGGTTTCGGCATGGCTGGCTTTTGTATGATATGGCGAAGGTGATGAGAGTTTCCACCGCACAATTGAGCGCCTACGAAATTGGGAAAAAAGAGCCGTCGAGGGATGTAAGGGAAGCGTTGGAGGCGCTGATCGCATGTGAGAGTAAGCGCGGTCTGACAGATGAAGAAATGGAAGATTTGAAAAAAAGGGGACAGGAATTTAAGTTGGAAATGAAAAGAATAATCGAGAGCGGATTATTCAGAGGATAGCGAGGGCGCGGTATGAGCCGCGCTCTTTTTTTCGGGTAAATTCCCACGCGTTTGGCACGGGGCCGCATGATAGGTTTGAGCGGCGTCTACCGGGCGAACAAATACAACGACCAGCAAAGCTGGTACAATTGCCGCTTATTTTGTTCCGTTTGCCGGATGCGACGTAGAAATTAGATAGCTGCTTGATAGAAGTTGCAAGCTTGCCTCATATCATGAACAGGTTGACATGGTGGCTGCATCATTGTCAAACGATAACGAAATTACATCTAACTGGGTCGAAATGGCGTTTGAAAATGTGCCTATATTGCAGTCATACAGCGGTTATTTTCCGATGAGCAGCCAGAAGGACTATGACATAACGGTTGAAGTGACAAACACGGTAAACGGCATCATGGATGCCGTCTTTTCTCATCTTATGACGGGTATTTCATTCGAGGAAGTTGTAGCAGACGAATCATAGCAGATATATCTGGCAGTGCGTTTGATGTGACATCAAGCCCCATTTCGGTATCAATGTCCAACAAGGGTTTAAAGACTGTGGTTTTCTGCTTGATAGTGGTTAAACCGTTTGCACTTTGTAAGCGGTCTAATGGCAACAAAACAATTACCATTACAGGCAGTATGATCAATACACAAAACTATAAATATTACTACTATGTGATAGGGTAATGACCTGGACACGCTGCGCGTGGTCAAGCAGGAGCAGAACAAGAAAGCACTTGCGGACTGGCTCGCGGCGCACCCGCTGGCATGGACGGACGGCAAGGTGTATAGCATGACCGAGCAGGATCAGACCGAAATGGCGATTAACCTTGCGCAGTACCAACTGGTGGCCACCGCTGGGCAGCACACAGTTCTTGAGTGGCATGGACAAAAACAGCAGTACCGCACGTTTGAAATAGAGCAGTATACGGAATTGTCGCTGGCCATTGCAGCGTATGTTTATCCATACCGGCGGTATCAGGAACAAGTCAAAGCCGCGATCTACACGGCGCAGAGCAAGGAGGCACTGGATGCAATCGAAATCAACTGCAGCAGCGTCGGTGCTTCTGCATCGCGTACTTGCCATCATTGGCGGGAAAATAAGGGATAAACCGCCCTGTTTATGAAATGCGTTGGCCAAAAGGCTGGAAAAGGAAGTGAAAAATATGTACAGAAATAATATCTACATCCAGAACCATGAGGAAGTTAAGTCCATGGACGGTGACCGAGGCCAAGTTGGAGGATCTGACGCGCGAAGTGCGCGAGCACAATCATTTTGCGCACCGCATGCCGGTGGTTGAGGAGCAGATCAAAGTAATCAACCATAGGTTGAAGGACTTGGAACAGGAGGAATAAAAATGAGCGAAAAGACCAAACTGTGGGCTAAGGCGGCAGGTGTGCGCGCGGTCAAGACCGTGCCGCAGTCGGACATCGGCGTCATCGGCGCCGCAGCCGCGATGGGCGAGGTCAACTGGGCGATAGTGTTTTCCGGCGCGGCGCTGGCGGGCATCGTGTCGCTGCTGACCAGTGTCGCGGGTCTGCCCGAAGTCAAGGCGCAGACAGGACAATAAAAATGAAAAAAGCCGCCCAAAGGCGGTGTAGGTTTGTCAAACATATTGGACAGTGAACTCTAAAGGAGAAAGCCAACCTAGAGGCCTCATGGGAAAGTTGTTGGAACGGCGGTTATGGACAGCAAGCTGCTTGGAAA
>NZ_JBQKJP010000074.1:0-6653 GCF_052117205.1 Candidatus Agathobaculum pullicola
CTGCGCCAGTTCATCACTAAGCGCAGACATTGTCATCTGTTTATCCATGTTTTTATTATATCATGTCGGGCTGTATCACGCTTACTTTTTTGTGCGGTGTTGCCTTAGATAAACAGGAAAATTTTTCAGATTTATAAGGAAACGCCAGATGCAGAGGCAATACGCCTTTGTGCCTGGCGTTGTTCTTAATAAATGCACTCAAAATCGGTATAATCGTGCTGGTCAACCGGAATGATAAGGTTATTCCTCAAATCAAACCGGAACGATACAATATTATTGAGGTGAACGATAATGCCGATTGATGATTTGACTGCCTTGGGCGATGCGCTCCGAGCAGCACGAAAAGAAAAAAATCTGACGCAGGAACAGCTGGCTGATGAATCCCATGTTTCTACCAAACAGATTGCCGATATTGAGAAAGCCAGGAGAAATCCTTCCTATTTGATTTTAAAAGCATTGGCAAAGGTAGTTCATCTTTCACTGGACTCGCTTATGTACCCGGATCTCTCGCCAGACGAAGCAGGGCAGAACGAGATGAAGCTACTTTATATGAGTTGTCCGCCAGAGATGCGTGAAACATTGTTGCGCCATACTCGTGGATTTGCAGAGGAACTAAAGGAACTCTCCAAGAAACTTGAAACAAAGTAGGCCAGTGAGCGAAATTTGAAGGTTTCGTCACTGGCTTATTTTATTCCTGCGGGAAAGAGGCAAGCAATGCCCCTGGATAGCCATTCGGCTCCCGGCGCTGCTTGTTGAGGGTATCCCCCAAGCCCCCATGAACGCAGAATTTCATTCTGCGGCTGCGCGTCCGATGGACGCTTCTGGCCATGCTCAGCTCACCGCTGACCGTGGTCTTTTTCTATTTATGCGGATTATGAAATCACGCAAAATAGAAGCAGAATGCGGCCCGTAAAACGGGACCGCATCCTGCAAATTATTGGCTGATTGATGTTAGCAGAATCAGCCTATTTAAGCTAAGAGTTTCTTTCAGAAAGGCTCTTGGCCAGATGTATCAAACCGCGCTTGATGCTCTTATATACCCAGCTGAGATCAACACCTTCAACTTTGGCAATTTCCTTGACGGTCATGCCCAAGTAGAACCGGGCATAAATCCACTTGGCCTGCTTGTCCGGCAGCTCCATCACCGCAGCACAGAGCTGATTGCGGAGCTGCTTCTCCTCCAGGATTTCTTCCGGGGTCGGTGGGTGCTGCATAATGGCCTTCTCAATGCCATTGTCGCAGTCCAGGGAGTAGTGAGCTTTGTAGTTATACATCTGGCGCAGGTAGCGTGCTTCCGCTCGTTTGTCGGCCAAGAACACCTCTTGCACTTCGTCGGTTACTTCCAGATAAATGTCCGTCTTATAAACATCGGGATACAACTCCCGAAGATTGATTTTCTGCATTATGTACCTCCATTTCGGTTCACGGGTCCAGTTGGCGAGTGAGCCGAAATGGGGGCGGAGAACGACACTGGCATAATTCGGGGCCATTCCACAAAAAGCGGCAAACAAAAACGCCAGTCTCCCAAAGCAGGAAACTGGCGTCATGCTTATTCTGTGTTGTCTGATTGCCGATTAACCAGCAGGATAATGCCGGTGGCGGTGCGTAAGGAGCCAGGGCATGAGCAAGGCTTTTTTTGATGAACTACATATTACTGCTCTCATGGCGGCTCCCTCCGTGGGCCGCCGATCCTGCACCGAACAATAAGAAAGCGGCGGCCTTGATTTCTCAAAACCGCCGCTGGGGTATGTATATTGAGCGCACGAAATCAACCTGCCCGGCAACGGTTTTTTTCTTTCCCCGTCGGGCGGGGCAGGCTGTCGTTGTGTATTGGATAAAAAGAAGCCGATAACCACAAGGGTTTAGACCTTGTGTTATCGGCTCTGCGGCTGTGCGTCTGGCGCTTTGATAACAGTTATATGAAATTGTTCAACGTCAATTAGGCACTCGCTTTTGCATTTCGGACAAAAGAGGGGAAAATTTTTTAGAATGGTATCTTCTCGTATTTTGTCGCGTGTTTTATTTCCACAGATGGGGCAAAGAATCCAATTTACCTCTTGCATTGTTCATCCTCTTGTCTATTCCAATTTTTCTCCAACATTGTAGCCATATAAAAGAATCGTTAAATACGAAGCGAGCGTCGCTATGCCCTCGTCTATGTCTGGCCAGATGTTGTAAATAGTTATTTGATTTTTCTGTCCGTAAAATCGAATACATCTTCAATTTTCATATCAAATAACTGTGCAATATCGAAAGCCAACCAAATGGAAGGGTCACAGCACTCTAATTCTACTGCACAGATCGTCTGGCGAGAAACACTGACCATTTGCCCCAGCTCCGTTTGTGTTAGCCCATTTTCCATGCGAAGTTTTCGGACTTTATTTCTCAAACTGATCTCCCTCCACGGATATATCGTTCGTTTTGGAACAGCGCAGGGATTTCAATATGTTACACTTTTCAATTACCAGATGAATAATTAACTATATTTCCTTTTGAATAGGCCAACCGATAGAATATAGGACAGGGCAAAAATAACAATGGTGCTGACAAAGCCAATAGCCATGCTCAAATCAAAATTATCTACAACGAATCCCATGATCGCATTGTTTGTCATCCTTGACCAGATGCCTAATACCACCAGCAGAATGATTAAAATGAACATAACTGCGAATCCGGCGTTTACACCAAGCCAATAATTGGACGGTAAGATAAAAGCAAGGAACAACAGAACCATGCAGAAAGAAGCGATTGAAAGGAAAAGATAGAATCCAAACTGATATGCAGGGAAGCAAAAATAGGAAATCGTGTTTACAACGAGAGCCACACACAAACCTATGATTGCCGCGATTCCTCCAAAGGCATAACGGCTGCTAACGATCTGTCTTTTGGAGATTGGTAATGCGACTGCATATTTGCCCCATTTCCACTGTTCATCAGAGTTTGCAAGGGTAATCAGCATAGAGGCGACTTCCAACGGAACGAGCAGAAAGCTAATGTAGATAGAACCGGCTCCCTCCAATATAATCATCAAAGCAGCGATAATAGCCAAATCCATGATAAGGCGGGTAATCCCGTATTTTTTCTTTACTGTCAGAAAGTCTTTTGTCAGTAACCCTTTCATTGCATTTCCCCCTTTACATAGAACAACATGATTTCTTCAATCGTGGCAGGGCCAACAATAGCATTTGCATATTGTTTTGCCGCTTTGTTGCGGTCTTTCACCAGAACTTTGAATTGGTAATCTTCTTTGCGATAAGCAACAACTTCGGTTTTATCCAGAGTGTCAAATACGGCAGCGCCGCAATTCAAAATTCCGTAGTTGTCAATCAGATTATCTTTTTCGTGCGTGAAAATCAAATTGCCTTTATGAATAAAAGTGATATAGTCAGCTACTTTTTCCAGATCGCTTGTGATATGGGATGACACCAAAACAGAGTGGCTTTCGTCCTGAACAAAGTCAATCAGCATATCCAAGACATCATCACGAATGATGGGGTCAAGCCCGCTGGTGGCTTCATCCAAAATCAACAGTTCCGCATTGTGAGATAACGCTACCGCAAAAGCCAGTTTCACTTTCATGCCTTTGGAGAAATCCTTGATCCTCTTATCCTTGGGCAATTCAAACTTATCAAGATACTGGCGGTAAAGCGGCCAGTCCCAGCCGGTGTAAATTCCAGACATAAATTTACCGATTTCCTCTGCCGTAAAAATATCAGGGAAATGGTTTTCATCAAAGACCACGCCGAGTTTATCTTTGATTTCAATTTCATCCGAAATGTGATCTTTGCCGAAAATGAGAATTTGGCCGCTGGTTTTCCGTGTTTCGTTCAGAATACAGTTAATCGTGGTGCTTTTTCCAGCGCCGTTTTCACCGATCAGTCCCATAATGACACCGCGAGGAAGGGCAAAGCTCACTTTGTCGAGGACAAAATCCCCATAGTCTTTTGTTAAGTCTTTTATTTCCAAAATGTTTTCGCTCATTATGTGTCCTCCTGATACATGAGTGTTAGTAAGCCGGTCAACTTATCGAGAGATATACCGCTTGTGCGGGCGATCTCGATTGCCTCCGCAAATTTTTCTTCTATCTTCTTCTGTTGTTCTTCAAGATAGAAGTCTTGGTTTTGTGCTGATACATAGCAGCCTTTTCCAGCCGTTGTTTCGATGAAGCCATCTTCTTGTAGGGTGGCATACGCCTTTTGGACTGTAAGAATACTGATGTGCAATGATTTTGCCAGAGAACGCACAGAGGGAATGGCTTCCCCGGCTTTCAGTTCGCCACTCATAATAGCCGCCTTGATCTGTGAAGAAATCTGCTCGTATAGAGGTCGGCTTGCTTTATTGCTTACGACTATCTCCAAATTCTCACCTTCGTTTCCAATCTAACCGTATTACTGTTACAAGTACAGTATAATACATACAAATACGGCTGTCAAGATAGCAAGAGTTTTTTGAGGTTGCGGGAAGAACTGCCATATTTCTCGACGGAACAGACATAAGAAAAAAGAGTGCCGGACGTAAAGGCATACAACCCCTACGCCCGGCATTATACATACATGAAATGAAACGACCTCGTTTCAAATTTTTAATCACTTATAAGGTCTTATCGGCCATGCTCGTGGTCTTTATCTTCCTGTTTTTCTTCCTCCATGCTCATGAGCCGATCCACATTGGCCTTTGCTGCCAGCAGCTCCCGCATTTCCTCACGGGAGCGGCGGTACTCGGCATAGGTTTTTTTCTTTTCCTCCAGCAGCTGAGCATATTCAGCTTGCAGTTCCCTAGCAAAATCCTTTCTCCCGATGTGTCCGGGCAGCAGAAAAGCGGCTGTTTACCAGCCGCCTGCGTACATATCGTGGTTGACTTGTGCGGTGTAGTGATTGCTGATCGTGGTCGGCGCGTTGAACAGCACCGCAAGCAGATACTGCTTCATGTTGCGGATTTCGGTGGTATTGTTCCGCAGGCATTCCATGACAAACTCGATATGGGAGCAATCCAGCTTCAAAAAACGGGAGCGGACCACCTCATGGGGGAAGTCGCTGCCAGCGATCCGGGTGGTTTTCCGCTTGGCGCAGACGGTCTCCACCATCAGCTCCACAATCTCGTCCAAGTCCTCCCGGTAGGTGGTAAACTCCCGGCACAGGTGGTCATACTCGATGTTCTCCAGAATCAAATCCCGATAACTTTCCATCTCTGAGACAGACATCGCATCCCTTCCTTTCCGTTCCGGCAGCTGTGCTGCCGCTGTTTCCCGGAAGGGAATGGAATCGGTACTTGATCCATGAGTATTTTGTTTTTGGGTATTTGGTTTCTCTATATTTAATTCTGCGGGCTTTTCCGTATCCGGTTTATCCAGATACGGGTTTTCCGTATCTGGTGAAGCCGTATCTGGTACAGCCGTATCCGGCCCAGGCGTTTCTGGCTGCCGGGGCTGGGGTTGCTCATAAATCACATACTCGGTGTCGCTGATCCGGCCTTGTTGGTCCCGCAGCTGGTTCCGCACGATGTAACCGGCGGTTTCCAACTCCCGCAGTGCATTACCGATGGCGTCAACGCCCTCCTTGCAGATTTTCGCAAGTCCACGGGTAGTATAGTTCCAGTCATCAGGCAGGGATAACATCATGGAAAGCAGCCCCTTGGCCTTCAGCGACAATTCATGGTTCCGCAGGTGATGATTACTCATTACCGTATAGTCGCGGGTTCTTTCAATCCGAAAGACCGCCATTGACTTCACTCCTTCCTGTTCTCAGGGCATGAAAAAAGCCACAATCTTTCGTGAAAAAGACTGTGGCGTTCAGCTGTTCTTGGTTTTCGTGTTCTTCCGGGGCCGGTAGGGACGCTTGGGCAGCGGCGGCTGGTCGAACAACGATTCACGCCCCGAAAACGGGAGGGTCTGCAAAACCCGGTCAATGTCGGTGGATTCCATGTCATACAGAGACTGGCAGTTTTCCCGGATAGCATCCTTGATGCTCTGGACAGTACACATATTCATTCCTTTCCTTTCGTGGTAGTGGCAGGTTTACGAGTGGCGGCGCTTATCCGGCTTGAAGTCGAGGACATGGCCCTCGATCACACGGGCATACCGCTTAATTTTGATTTCCCGGCGCTTCTGGCTTACGAGGGCGGCCTGATACCCGTCCTCGGTAAGAAACAGCCGCATTTCATCGCCGGGGCTGCCGTAGGAACAGGGACGCAGAATGGAAAACTCGATCATCCAGCGAGTGTTGTCCTGAAAACGCTCCACGGCGAGAATATTGTGTCCTTTCAGCTCACGGGCTGAAATATCCCTCATAGGCGGCTCCTTTCATCGTTCCTGGTCTCTCTGGCGCTTCTTCTGCCATCCCTCCAGCAGCTTGATGATGGTCTCCTGCATCCGCTGGGGCGTGTAGCTCTTGGGAAAATACTTCCGCAGGATGTCGGCAGAGAGGGTTACTTTGTCGAGATCGCTTTTCTTTTCCTCGCCCATGATGACGCGCATCATATCGAGGGTCAAATGCCCCTCCTGGCTGTATTTCTTGAGCCGCTGGGCCTGGGAAAGAGAAGGGGTCGCCTGTTCGCTGTCCATCGCGTCCAGCAAGTCCCGCTGTTCCTCTTTTTTGAGGAAAGACAGCTCATAAGCCGGGTTGAGGGCGATTTTCTTTTCATCTACCATATCCAGC
>NZ_JBQKJP010000075.1:0-6638 GCF_052117205.1 Candidatus Agathobaculum pullicola
CTTTTTCGCCACGCTCAAGAAAGAGAAGATCTATCAGATCGCGGCGTACAAGCTGCCGAGAGAACAAGTCAAAACGATCATTTTTCGCTATATTTTTATCTACTACAACCGTGTCAGGGTCTATACACGCAACCCGCTTGGGCTGCCGCCTGTGAAGTACCGGGAGTGGATGCGGGCGCAGCAGGCAGCCTGACCGGTGCTGCCGCAGTTTTCCTGCGTTCCGCTACGCTCCACTTCGGAAAACTGCGCTGTATTACCATGCTTTTCAGATTTTGGGTGTTTCCAGACTGCACATTTCTTGACATTTCCAGAAAACGGCTTGAAAAACAGCCTATTTCCACGCTCTCGGAATTGTGGTAGAATGAAAAAGGAATATGTAGCAGGGGGTGGAAATGAAATGTATAACCTAAATTGGTCAAGAAGTGACCTCACCCGGCAAAAGCTGGGGACGTTCTGTGAATACTACGCAAAAATGTCATTAGCCTCTTATGGAGTGAGCATTTATACTTCCGAGGTTGATGACCATGGAATAGATTTTATTGCAGAAAGCAAGAGAGGATTTTTGAAGTTTCAAGTTAAAGCCATTCGCAAAGGAACAGGCTATGTTTTTATGCGGGAGGAATATTTTGATATTTCAGACCAATCACTTTACTTGTTCTTGCTTTTGCTAAATGATGGCGAACACCCCATAGAATATTTAATTCCTGCGACCACATGGGATAACGACAGTAGTAATATTTTTGTTTACCATTCATACAAGGGCAAAAAATCGAAACCAGAATATGGCCTAAATATTTCTGCCAAGAACATTCCGCGGCTCGAAAGATTTAAGTTAGAAAATATGATAACGGCAATATAATGAGGAACAAAAGATGGCTTTAACCATTCAAGAGCGCCTAAAAGACCTGCGTGTGGAGCGTGGATTGACACTGGAACAGCTTGCAGAGCAGACACACCTCTCCAAGTCTGCGCTGGGCAGTTATGAAGCGGACGAGTATAAGGACATCAGCCACTATGCCCTTATCAAGTTGGCGAAGTTTTACGGTGTGACTGCCGATTATCTGCTGGGATTGACCGAAACAAAAAATCACCCAAACGCCGATCTTGCAGACCTGCATTTGAGTGACGAATTGATTGACCTGTTGAAAAACGGGCGGATAGACACAGCTCTGTTTTGTGAGTTAGCCACACACAAAGATTTTGTGAAACTGCTGGCGGACATTGAAATCTATGTGAACGGTATCGCCACCGGGCAAATCCAAAATCTGAACGCATGGGTTGATGTGGCAAGGGCGGAAATCATGGAGAAATACCAGCCGGGGGAGCATGATAAGACCGCCTATCTGCTGAACGCAATCCATGTGCAGGAGGGCGAGTATTTCAGCCGCCGGGTACATGACGATATAGATGGTATCATGGAGGACATAAAGGAAGCCCACAAGGGGCGGGCAGAGAGTGCGCCGGAAAAATCTGTTGCCGCCGAACTGAAAAAAGATTTGGATGAGGTGGCAAACTTCAAGGGGAGCCGTTTGGAACAATGGCTGCTGATTTATTGCAAACAAAACCGACTGCCCTATAATCGTTTGACCGAAGAAGAAAAGCAATGGCTGATACGGATAGGTTCAAAGTCAGATTTTATGAAGTCACATATTTCAAAAAGAGGTAAAAAGAGATAGGGCAAACTATCTGAAAATTATCACACGTTCCCATACTGTTGTCGCCATAATAGTGTACAATAGAAGTAGGTGGTGAAATAAATGCAGAATTATGATATTTTAGCGTATGGATTGACGAATAGGGAAATGGGTCAGCTTCAAAAAATTATCCCACAAAATTCTTCTGCATTTATCACGGAATGTTCCACCGACTTAATTGCCACTCCCGTTAGTGGAATTATAGTAAGGTTTAGCAAACTGTCGGGCGGCGAACGAAACATGCTTCTTGATTATTATTCTGAAATTGGAGATTTTTCCGAGGCAGTAATTCTAATAGGAGAAATTTCCCTGCCACCCAATTTACGTCGTAAGATCAATGTATTTTCCAGCTTTGAATTGATGCAGCAACAAATCAAATTTATACTTATGGACGCATATCGCAAACAAAAAAAGTATAAAAATTTCAGTATCATTGTGGCGAACACTCTATTTGTACTAAGTGCTATTAAAAAAACACCTGGTATCTCAACAAGAGAATTAGCTGAAAAATTAGAGGTATCAGAACGCTCTGTGCAACGATACATTGAAACACTTCGGATTGCAGGAGAATGGATTGAGTATGACACAGCATTAAAAGGCTGGAAATTGAGCGTTGGCAAATCGGTTCTATGGGATGATTTCTAAAAATGCGGGAGGATTTAGAATGGAACGTACAGAGAAATATATAAGCGATATTGAATTGCTATTTCAAGAATGGAAAAACAAAGCACCTTCTGATGATATTAACCACAGTAAAAATGTGTTCATTCGAGACGGTATTGTTTGCCCGGAGCAGTGGTTTTCCCAAAAAGTGCGCCCCTTGTTTCTGCTCAAAGAAGCATATCACGGAACAGGCGACTGGGATTTAATAAAGGATCATTTGCTAACCAAAGAAAAAATGGGAAAGCACATTACATGGAAAAGGGTATCTCAATGGACGCAAGGACTACTACATACATCAACCACCTATTTATGCCCGTTTAGAGACGAAGCGGCTATGCACTATTTTGGAAATGAGCAGCTCCGCCAGATTGCCGTTGTCAATGTGAAGAAGAGTGACGGAGCGAAAGACTCCGAGAAAGACAATATTTTGCAATATGCACAATACGATTGCACAGAATTACGTCATGAAATCGAACTGATTGACCCAACTATTATTGTGTGCGGATATACCATAACATCTCTCAATATCATTTTGGGGTATAACATCAAAGATAAACAAAACTCTAACCTTTACTATTTCACACGGCTGAATGGTCACGATGTCATTGTGCTGGACTATTATCATCCGTCAAATCGTTATCCAGATATAATGAATTATTATGGGCTGATTGGAAGTTATCAGCAAGCACTTATATGTCAAGAAAAGGGTTGTGTGTAAAATGACTTGTATTAAAGCTGATATTCAAGTTCCATGTGAATTGGCTTATGGTGAGGTCTGGCACAGTGAAAATGGACTGATTAAAGTTTCGAAAGACGGATTGTGGGGCTTTATAAACGAAAAGGGAACCATTGCCATTCCTATTGAGTATGATACAGTATCTCAGTCCAATAATGGCCTGATATGTGTTGAGAAAAACGGATTGTATGGACTTCTTGATGTAAATGGAAATGCTCTCATTCCATGCATTTATGAAGAAGAATTTCATTTTCGCTCAAAGAATTTATGGGGTAAAAAAGACGGAAAATATTGCTTGCTAAATATAGCTGGAGCGCATATCTCCGAAGATTGGTTTGATGAAATATGGTGCGGCTATGACGATTTATGTGCTGTGAGGGTCGGCGGGAAATGGGGCGTTGTTTCCGAAATAACAGGTGAACTCCTTGTCGATATAAGTTATCAGCAAGCCTATCCTATTTATGGCAAGTTGATAAGAATAAAGCTACAAGGGAAATGGGGATTGTTGCACCACAGTGGGTATGAAATTTTACCACCTATTTACTCCGATATACGGGAAAGCAATACTGGGGTGATTTGCGTTAAGAAAGACGGCAAATGGGGGATTGTAAAACTATCCATGAAGGAGAAATAAGAAAATATCATGCGTGGAAGATAGCAAAGCCAGCCGAGCCAGTCAACGGTCAAGATGAACGGCGCATTTCATGCGCCGCCGTTGACAGTCCCGCCTATCTTTGCTAAAAGGTAATCAAGGCGGGAAAGCCGTAAAATGGCTTCCCCGTCCATTTCGATTTTGGGAAAAGAAACGCTCTAAAATCAGAACGGGTGCGGCCAAGCACTTTTAGGGATTGGCCGCCTTGTCTACCCATTCGGTAGTGTCAAGGATTTTTCGCAAATTGGTTTGCAGGCTCCGTGATAAATGAAGTCAGCCAGCAATGGAGGCGTCCTCAGCGGCAGACTCCAGGTGCTTCATGTTCATGTATTTCTTATTGCCCCACTGAGTGCCGGCTACATGGCGCAGCCGGGCACAAACCAGCATAAGGGCAGAGTTGCCGTCCGGGAAACTGCCCACCACACGGGTGCGGCGGCGGATCTCCCGGTTCAGCCTCTCAATGACATTGTTGGTGCGGATGCGAGTCCAGTGTTCGCTGGGAAAATCGCAGTAGGTCAGAGTCTCTTCTATACCGTCTTCTACCTTCTTGGCGGCCTCCTTTAGTTTCATGGAACAGAGTTCCTCCACCACAGCCTTAGCCTTTTCTCTGGCGGCTCTTTTGCTCTCCTGAGCGTGGATCGCCTTGAGCATCTTGGACACCAACTTCACCTTTGAGCGAGGTGTGACAGAGAACACATTGCGGTAAAAGTGGACGGTACACCGTTGGTATTTGGCCTCAGGAAACACCTCTCCCACGGCTTCCAGCATACCAAGACACTTGTCGCCAACGATGAGTTTCACGCCGTCCAGACCACGGCCACGCAGCCACTGGAAGAAGCTGATCCAGCTGGCCTTGTCTTCCTTCATACCCTCTGCGGCACCCAAAACCTCACGATATCCATCTTCATTGACCGCAATTGCCACAAGAATGGCTACATTTTCAAATTCTCCACCCCAATTGCGGCGCAGGTAGATCCCATCCACATAGACATACGGATACCGCCCGCCTTGCAGAGGACGGTTTCGCCAGTCTTCAATGTGGACATACGCTTTCTTGTTCAGCTCACTGATGGTGGAGGGAGAAACCTTGCTGCCCCAGAGGGCCTCGGTGATATCCTCCACACGCCGGACGGATACGCCAGCCAGGTACATCTCAATGAGGGCCTCTTCCACGCTGCTCTCCCGGCGGCGATACCGCTCAATAATGGCGGTCTCAAAGGAGATTCCCTTGAGCTTAGGTACCTTGAGAGTGACATCTCCGGAAGTGGTAGTGAGGTTGCGGCTGTAGTGGCCGCTGCGGTAGCCCTGGCGCTGCTCATTGCGCTCATACCGGGCAGCCTGGGTCAATTTCTGAGCCTCGGCTTCCAGCAGCTCATTGAGGGTTTCCTCTACGCTGCCTCTCACCAGTTCCTTGAGCTGCCCCTTGATAACTTCCTCGTTTAGCTGTACAATCTTCTCGGACATGGTTTGCTGTCTCCTTTCAGAATGGTGTGTCGCGACTTCATTCTACCAGAGATCTGCAAACCATGTCTCTTTTTATCTACTTTTCAATTTGCGAAACTTATTGTACCTTATCACCCATTCAGCGGGGCGGCGGGCGTTGGTCAAGGCCGGGTGTAACCCGTTCATTTCAACCTTGACGGTTGCCCGTTGTCCTGCTACTTTTCCGGGAGTGTGGACAACACTTCGGGACACTTTGTCCACAAGTTAGAGCGTAGGACGAGGGACGGGGGCTTTCATATACCTGCCGCCGTTCTCTGAAAACAGCCCGTTTTTTTGCTTATTCCCATTCGCAAAAATCCCGCCTGTTTTCCTGCCGGAGCAAACGGGGCGCAAGAAGCACCGCACCCCGTTTCCCCCGGCAGCCACGCCAGCAGGTATAACACATTACACTTTGCAAGCAAAGTCGCGTGCCAAAGGGGAAACCCCTTTGGAAACCCCGGACAACAAAACAGGCTGAATATCTCGCACTTTCCCGGTGCTTGATACTCAGCCTTTATTTGTTGTCAGCAGCCCGTTTCACGGTCTGCCTTTTGTGCCCTTGTCCATAATGTTTCCGTATACATCCCGACTTGCAGATAGTTGCGCCCGAATCGGCTCATATCCTTAACGACAACGCGCTTGATCTTGCCCGCCTTGATATCGGCAAGCATCCGCTGGAAACCGGGGCGGTTAAAGTTCGTCCCCGAATAGCCGTCATCTTCATCATAGTGCCGGATGGCGATATAGCCATGGTCGCGGCAATACTTTTCCAAAATCCGCTTTTGGTTGCTGATGCTGTTGCTCTCGCCGTCCAGTTTATCTTCTTGGGAAAGACGCTCGTAACATGCGGTAATGCCCTCGACTTCCTCTTGTGGCTGGCTGTGAATATAGAATTGCAGCACCGTGTTTTGGATGGCTGTCTTGGCTTGTTCGCTCAACGGTGCGTCGTTGGACACGCGCTGAAAGGGCGCAAGCGGCTGTTGGTGCATTGGATTGTCAAGGTTCATTGTAGTATTATTCTGCGCTGCATCATGTGCAGTGAATTTATCCGGCTGTTTCATGTTACCTCCCATCTGACAGACGGACAAACAGGTTATCTATAGTATACTATAAAACCCGCCGCCCGTCTGTAAGAGGATAATGTTTTATAGCTTCTGTTTTAGATCACTGCAAATGAGATGATGAATTTTAGCCATCACATCCTTGTGTGCGATAGCCATTGCCGATTTTGTAATTCTCCTGCCTTTGCTATAAGCTACAAAAGTAGCCTAAAAGGTAATACTGGCTTTTAGGCTACCTTGCCCGCTCAGGCGGGCGGGAAAGCTGGCGCTTACAACGGAACGGGGCGCGCGGCCTATGGCTCTCGCCTGCGGCCTGCGCTGCCCCTTGTCCGTTTGTGACGGGAAGCAAG
>NZ_JBQKJP010000076.1:0-6477 GCF_052117205.1 Candidatus Agathobaculum pullicola
GTTTACAGACTCCTTTCAGAATGGTGTGTGGTAACTTCATTCTACCAGAGATCTGCAAACCATGTCTCTTTTTATCCTCTATTCAATTTGCGCAACTTATCTTACATTATCAAGATGGTGGACGCCACCTTGTTCCGTGCCTCTACCAGTTCCAATACATCACGGGCTTTCGCCTCCTTGAGGGGGTAAAGCAGCCATTCGTCAGAATGAGTAGCTTCTCCTTCTGGAGTTTTTTCATATAGTTCCGGTTAGTTCCGTTGGCCCAGACCACAGAGATATCCACCAGCAAATTCGTCAGACGGGATGTATCGCACAGAGTAAAAGCTACGGCTGATGGCCATACCAAGCGCACAGGCGAGATAGGTCTGGCCGGCCCCGGTGGGCCCAGAATGATAATATTATGCGCCTCATGAAGATAGGCACAGGAGGCCAGACGCAGGATTTGTTCCCGATCCAGCTTTCGTTCCAGCAGATACTCGATATTCTCTACACAGGCGGCAGGGTCTGCATATCCGGCATTCCGAATGAGGCGGGGCAGGCGATTGCTTTTTCGGGTACTCCACTCAGCATCTACCCACATGGTAAGCGGGTCCTCAAAAGGAAGTGTCTGATATTGCGAGTCTGCCAGCTGGGTGGAAAGGGTATCTGCCATGACGCTTAGGCGCATTTCCTGCAGCTTGCGTACCGTTTCTGGAGTGATACAATAAAACCGTACACCCAAGGTGATATAATGAATCTAAGAAAGGGTGTAGTAGATGGGACGGAAATACACGGAAGAATATAAAGCCGATGTGCTGAAACTGGCCGATGAAATCGGAGTGAGCGCGGCGTGCCGGCGGCTTGGCATCTCCACGAAGACCGTATACAACTGGCGTCGGGCAGAGCGGCTCGCCAGTGGTCAGATTCGTGGCGTACAACCCGGAGAAACACCGGAACAGGCCATCACGCGGCTGACACATGAGCTGCATCAACTGCACGAAGCAAACTATATTCTTCGGAAAGCGCTGGGTTTTATGGCGGGTCGATAACCGGTGTTCGCCCGCGACAGTTATACGCATGGATCGAAGCCAATCATCAGAACAGCAGTATTGCATTGTGCTGTCAGACGCTCGGCGTACGCCGGGAAGGGTATTATGATTGGAAACGCAGAGCAGTGCATACAGATCGCGACGCGGAAACGGTATCGGCCCTGAAGCAATTACGACAACAGCATCCGTGTTACGGTGTGCGCAGCCTGCGGGACGCACTGCCGGAAACACAACGTCCAAGCTATGGAAAATGTTATCGGCTATGCAAAGAGAATCATCTGTTGATGCACAAAAAGCGTCCAAATAGCCTGACAAAGGCCGATTCCTACACGTCACAGAACGATGATCTGGTGCGGCGGGATTTTACTGCGCCCGCGCCCGGAACAAAGTACATCAGCGATATGACCGAAATCAAATGTGCAGACGGCAAACTGTATCTTGCCGCAATTCTGGACTGTTTTGATGGCGCGGTAGTCGGTTATGCAATGCGCCCCCATATGCGCGCCAGCTTATGCTGCGATGCGTTTCGCAATGCAGTTTCCCGCTATGGTTATCAAACCGGTTTGATTCTTCATTCTGATCATGGCAGCCAATACACCAGCCAGGAATACCGTACGCTGCTCGCTCAGCATGAATCCATTCGTCAGAGTATGGGACGCACACATTGCTGTTTTGACAATGCGCGGATGGAAAGTTTTTTTGCAACCCTCAAAAAGGAGTTGATTTATCGGCTTGACTGCGTTTCTATGAAACGGGAGCAGGTTCGACAGTTGATTTTTCGCTGGATCGAAACGTATTACAATCGCCTCCGACGCAACACCGCCAATGAGGATAATCTGCCTCCGCTTGTTAAGCGTTTGCGGTGGATACAAAAACGGAGTCAGGTCGCCTGATGGAGTAAATTGGGTGTGCGGTTTTCTTGACTATTCCACATGTAGATTGTGTGTGCAAGCAGAGTCTCGTTGCTTTTTCGGAACGCTATAGAAAATGGTGCAAACGCCACGGTTATTTCTTTAAGCAGGGTAACGTCGAAGAAGTGTACGCGCTGACTAAGAATGCTGTGGAGCTGGTTCCTAAATCTAATGTGATCAAGGTACTCGTGCAAGAGGCGGCAAACCAACTCACCAGTATTTCTCGATCCGTTGAGGCCTACCGCACAAAAATGGAGCATCTTGCATCCATGCTGCTGGAGTATCATGTGGTAATGGAGATATATGGCGTTGTTAAGTCCTTTGGCCCGTAGCTCAAAGCTGAGATTGGCGATGTTCGCCGCCTTGACCGCAAGCAGGCAGTGGTTGTCTTTTCCGGTATTGACCTCATGCCTAACCAGTCTGGTGAAAAGAATGTGCGCAGCAACAAATCCTCAAAGTTGGGCTCTCCTTGTCTCCGCAAAACATTATTCAATGTTATTCGCGTCTACCTAAGATGCACCCTGCAACAAAAACCTGTATTCCAATTTCTTGATCGTAAACGCTCTGAAGGCAAACCTTACTACGTCTACATGACTGCTGCAGCTAACAAATTCCGCCGCCGGTATTATGCAAAGGTGCGGGATTATCTCATTCGACAACCTGCCTCCAGTGGATATGGATTCCACAAGTTTGCCACAAAATCATTGATCCTGCTATACTGACTACTTTTTTAAGCCAGCACCCCGCGGTGGCTTTCTCACGTTGCCTACTTTACTCTGTCTGCCATTTGCAATATTTTTTTCATCATGTTCTGTCTTGCGCTTGACTTTTTATTTGCAGGTTTTGTATCATGATCGTCCTGACAACTTTCATTTTACAGGAGCCATAATGGCTTGTCTATTGCTTCATTGCTTTTGCGAATTCAGTTATACGCTATCAGCTTACGCTACTTGCAATATAACTGGAATCAGATATAATAAATTGGGAAAAGCAATCATCTGTCTGGAAGAACAGACAAAAAGGCATGCAAGCGACATACAGTACGAAACGGAGGCGACTGTTATGATTTACACCGTAACTCTCAATCCCTCGCTGGACTATCTGGTTTATACGGACACGTTCCGAGCCGGGAAACTGTGCCGAACGAGCGGTGAAACGCTGCACCCGGGCGGCAAGGGCGTTAATGTTTCGCTGGTCTGTGCGGTGCTCGGGCTGCCGACGCGGGCGCTCGGTTTTATCGCCGGACGGACGGGCGCGCTGTTCGCGTCACTGCTCGCAGAGACCGGCGTGGAATATGACTTCTGCCGTTTGGACGAGGGCATGACGCGTATTAATGTCAAGGTGTGCGCGCGGGAGCAGACCGAGCTCAATGGTGCCGGCCCACAGATCCCGCCTGAAGCGCTGGAGCGGCTGGCAGAAGCGCTGGACATGCTGGGCGAAGATGACTGGCTGGTGCTGTCTGGATCAGTGCCTGCGGGCGTACCGGCGGACATTTATGCCAGATTGCTGGAGCGTGTACATAAAAACGGCGTTCGGACGGTGCTGGACACTTCGGGTGATGCACTGAAGAATGCGCTGCCGTGCGCGCCGGATCTCATCAAGCCCAATCTGGACGAGTTGGACGCGCTGGTCGGGGGCGCGCCGCACAATCCGGCTGGTATCGCGGCCTGTGCGCGCGAATTGCAGGCGGCTGGAGCGAAGGATATCTTGATTTCCTGCGGTGCGCAGGGAGCGGTTCTGGTGCCTGCGGATGGCTTGGCGCTGTACTTGGAGGCAACGCAGGGCGAGGTGGTGCAGTCGGTCGGTTCGGGCGACTCGATGGCTGCGGGCTGGCTGTACGCACGCGCCAATGGCCTTTCTGCGGCCGAGACGCTGCGTTATGCAGTGGCGGCGGGCAGTGCGGCGGCGTTTTCCGAATGGCTGCCCAATCGTGCCAAAATCGAGGAGACACTCGCTAAAACGGGTATGCCGCAGCCGATTTGAGCAGAAATTGCCCGGTGTATGCAAGTATGGCGTTGTCAGTGACTATACTAAAGAGAAGCAAGAGAAAGGTATGGATATGTTATGAGCGTAACGACCCGTGTTTGGATTGCGGGGGCAGGCGGACGGCTGGGCTCCGCGCTGTGTCATCGGTTTGACCGCAATACAGAATGCAAGCTGGTGACCAGCGATCGGGATGTGCCGGTGGAGGATGGCAAACAGGTGGGGCGGTTTGCGGATCTCAACCACCCGGATGTGATTATTAACTGCGCGGGCCTGACCGACGTGCGCCGCTGCGAGGACTGTCCGGAGGAAGCCTACAAAATAAACGCGCTTGGCGCGCGCAATCTGGCGGTGGCGGCGCGGCGTATCGACGCGAAGCTCATTCAGATTTCGACCGATGACGTGTTTGACGGCACGGCTGGTTCCGCGCTGTGCGAGTTTGACGATGCGCACCCGGTCACCATGTACGGCAAAAGCAAATACGCGGGAGAAAAGATGGTGCGCGAGCTGACGGATAAGCACGTCATTGTGCGTTCTTCATGGCTGTACGGCGCGGGGACGTATGATTTTATCGATCAGGTGCTGGAGGCGGCGGCGCGTGGTGAAACCGTGCGGCTGCCGGGGGATGAAATTTCTTCCCCAACCTCTGCGGATGCGCTGGCGGGCTTCATTGAATACCTGATTACCGCGCGTGAATATGGCCTGTATCATGCCTCTTGTGAGGGGATGTGCTCGCGCGCGGAGTTTGCGCATGAGATCCTGCGCCTGAGTGGCTACACAGATGTACCGGTGGAATCGACGGCGGAGGGAGAGACACTGCGTCCGCGGTTCACGCTGCTGGACAATATGATGATGCGCATTACCGGTATCTATCAGATGCCGGAATGGAAGCAGGCATTGGCTGACTATCTGTCCGACCGGCAGACAGGAGGGCAGGCATGAGCGAAACGGTAAACAACAAGAAAATCGGCCTGACTACCAAAATTTTTATCGCGCTGCTGCTCGGCGCGGCGGTGGGGGCGTTGCTGCATGCCTTTGCGGCGGACATTCCTGCAGTGCAGAATATTCTGGTAGGCGGGGTGTTTTACGTCATCGGGCAGGGCTTTATTCGCTTGATGCAGATGCTGGTTGTGCCGCTGGTGTTCTGTTCGCTGGTTTGTGGTGCGGCCGCCATTGGCGACACCAAAACACTGGGCAAGGTTGGTGTCAAAACGATAGGGTTTTATCTGGTTACGACCATGCTGGCTGTGGCGGTGGCGTTGAGTGTGGCATCCATTGTGAATCCGGGACTGGGACTGGATATGTCGCAGGTGCAGACAGCGGAGACAACAATCAGCGAAAGCTCGATGAGTATGAGTGAAACGCTGCTGAACATCATTCCGAAAAACCCGATTGAGGCGCTTGCGACGGGCAATATGCTGCAAATCATTTTGTTTGCGCTGATTGTCGGTCTGCTTCTGGCCAAATTGCAGGATAAGGTGCAGCTCATTACAAACTTTTTTCAGCAGGGCAATGATATCATGATGGAAATGACCATGATGATTATGCGCGCGGCCCCCATTGGCGTATTCTGCCTGATTGCGAAAACCTTTTCCGAGTTGGGCTTTTCCGCGATGGTGCCGATGTTCAAATATATGGGCGCAGTGCTGCTGGCGCTGGTGGTGCAGTGCCTTGGTGTCTATCAGATTTTGCTCAAGCTGTTCACTGGGCTTAACCCATTCCGATTTATCCGCAAGTTTGCACCGGTCATGGGCTTTGCGTTCTCGACGGCAACCTCAAACGCGACCATTCCGCTTTCCATCGAGACGCTGGAGGAGAAGGTCGGCGTGTCCCGCCGCATTTCATCCTTTACCATTCCGCTGGGCGCGACCATCAATATGGATGGCACGTCCATCATGCAGGGCGTGGCGGTCGTATTTGTCGCGCAGGCGTTCGGCATTGCACTCACCCCGGCGGACTATCTGACGGTCATTGCCACCGCAACGCTTGCATCGATTGGAACAGCCGGCGTGCCCAGCGTGGGCCTGATCACCTTGGCGATGGTGTTTGACTCGGTCGGTCTGCCGGTTGCAGGCATCGGCCTTATTATGGGCATTGATCGAATTCTGGATATGGCGCGCACGGCGGTCAATATCACGGGCGACGCGGTCTGTACGACGATTGTGGCGCATCAGGACGGTGCACTCGATAAAAAGGTGTTTAATAAAAAATGAGGGCAGAACGGGATACCACGTTTGACACGCGGTGTCCTGTCTGGTATAATCATGCTATGCCGCCATGGCGGAACTGGTAGACGCAGGGGACTTAAAATCCCCCGGTAGCGATACTGTGCCGGTTCGATTCCGGCTGGCGGCACCAAACCGGAGACGAGAGCGTTCTCGTCTCCGGTTTTCTATGTGCCGCAAGGCAGAAAGCGACACATGAAAATAAAACAAACTTTTTTGGAAAAAGGTGTTGACAAAAGTCGGAAAGGGGAGTATACTAATCAAGCTGCTTCGGTGAGAGGCGGCGGGGTCGAAAAAGTTTGAAAAGAAATGAAAAAAGTTCTTGACAAA
>NZ_JBQKJP010000077.1:0-6234 GCF_052117205.1 Candidatus Agathobaculum pullicola
GTACCTGCGCCAGTTCATCACTAAGCGCAGACATTGTCATCTGTTTATCCATGTTTTTATTATATCATGTCGGGCTGTATCACGCTTACTTTTTTGTGCGGTGTTGCCTTATAAATTAGATCGCGAAAAAACAGGGAATTAACGCAGAATTAAAAAACAATAGATATTTTTTAGTGCAGTCGCTGAGATGAAATCGTTTCCCGGTTCCACTTATTGTGAAAAGGCATACGCTGAATGGGAGGGATTTATGTGGTTACGATTAGTTTGTGCATGATTGTGAAAGAGGAAGAGGAGGTTCTTGCGCGGTGTTTGGATAGCGCGGCGGAGATTGCAGACGAGATAGTGGTTGTGGACACCGGATCGTCTGACCGAACAAAGGAAATTGCTGCACAGTACGGACGGGTTTTGAATTTTGAATGGTGTGATGACTTTGCTGCTGCGCGCAATTATTCGTTTGCGCAGGCAACAAAAGACTTCATCCTGTGGCTTGATGCGGATGATATCATCACACCAGAGGATAAAGGGCGATTTTTACAGCTGAAACAGGAACTGGATGAGACAACGGATGTGGTTATGCTGCCGTACCATACCGCTTTTGACGAGCGTGGCCGCCCGAGCTACACGTATTATCGAGAGCGTTTACTGCGGCGCGCGGCAGGTTTTCAATGGACAGGTGCGGTGCATGAATGTATTGCACCGTGCGGGAAAATTCTGTATGCAGACGCGGCAGTAACACATCGTAAAGAAAAAGTGTCGGACAGCGATCGCAATTTGAAGATTTATGAACGAATACTGTCGCGTGGCGAGCGTTTGGATACGCGTGGACAGTTTTATTATGCGCGTGAGCTGATGACGCATCGGAGATTCACGCAAGCGGTTTCGGCATTTGAGGATTTCTTGCATAGACCCGATAGCTGGGTCGAAAATCAGATTGAAGCGTGCAGAAATCTGGCAGATTGCCTATTGGAATCAGGGAACAGAGAGCGAGCACGGCAGGCACTGGTGCGCTCATTTGCGCTGGATAGCCCGCGCGCTGAAACCTGCTGCGCGCTTGCCGCCTTGGAAGTGGAGGACGGTAGGCTGGAACAGGGACGGTTCTGGTATGAAACCGCGCTGCGTGTTCCGTACGCAGAGCAAAATGGTGCTTTTGTCAAGCCGTTGTGCTATGGATATATTCCGTGTCTGGGATTGTGCATGTGCTGTGATCGGCTCGGGCGGTATGCAGAAGCAAAAGAATGGAATGAACGAGCTGCGGTATATTGTCCAGACTCTCCGGCGGTTGCTTACAATCGGCGGTATTTTGCAAGCATGCAGCGATAGCCGGTGGCAAGGGAAGCGGAAGAAGCATAGGCTGAAATGCCGAATGCTTTTTCGGCAAATTCCTCGAAAGGAAGAATGATATGTATCATCGCCCTCAATTCGGCGGATATGGCGATAGATATCGTGCATCTGACGAATGGATAGAACCGCTTTGCGGCGACTGTGGCGCAGAAGGCAGACGCGGCCCCACCGGCCCGACCGGCGCTATCGGTCCGGCTGGGCCGCGCGGTTACCGCGGTGAGCGCGGGCCAATGGGACCTATGGGTCCGCAGGGGCAGAGGGGCGCAACGGGAGCTACTGGAGCGACGGGTGCAACTGGAGCAACCGGCCAGCGTGGAAGCACTGGTTCCACTGGTGCAACCGGCCCGACGGGAGCTACTGGTCCAGCGGGTGGCCCGACCGGCCCGACAGGAGCAACGGGACCGAGCGGTGCGACAGGAGCAACGGGTCCGAGCGGCGCAACCGGCCCGACAGGTCCGACAGGTCCGACAGGTGCAACTGGCCCGAGCGGCGCAACCGGCCCGACAGGTCCGACAGGAGCAACTGGTCCGACTGGTCCAACCGGCCTGACAGGTCCGAGCGGTCCGACAGGAGCAACTGGCCCGACCGGCCCGACAGGTCCGACAGGCCCGAGTGGCGCAACGGGTCCGAGCGGCGCAACCGGCCCGACAGGTCCGACAGGAGCAACTGGCCCGACCGGCCCGACAGGTCCGACAGGCCCGAGTGGCGCAACGGGTCCGAGCGGCGCAACCGGCCCGACAGGTCCGACAGGAGCAACTGGTCCGACAGGAGCAACTGGCCCGAGCGGCGCAACCGGCCCAACGGGTCCGAGCGGTGCGACAGGTGCAACTGGCCCGAGCGGCGCAACCGGCCCAACAGGTCCGAGCGGCGCAACCGGTGCGACTGGTCCAACCGGCCCGAGCGGCCCAACTGGCCCAACTGGCCCAACTGGAAAAACGGGTCCAACAGGAGCAACTGGCCCAACCGGCCCGACAGGTCCGACCGGCCCAGCAGGTACAGGTACAGATGTGCAGTTGTTATCGGCCTATTCCACGCCGCCACAACCCGGCATCGGTCAAACGTCGTTGCTGTTTGACCAGAATGCGTTGTCTTATGGCACTGCTGTCAGTCATGCGGCAAACAGTCCGACCTTTACCATCAACCAACCAGGTGTTTATACCCTTGCGTTCCATGGAGGCTTTGCGCCTGCGAAAAGTGTTAGTTTTCCACTCAATCTCAGTACGGTTGCGCAGCTCAATGGTACAGGTTTGCCGGGGGGTGTGGCACAGTATAATTTTACCAACACAAACAATGTGGTGCATTTGGCGTTTACTGTGCCGTTTGCGGTCTCTTCTGTCCCGGCAACGCTGCAAATAGTCAGTACTGCGAAGGGGTTTTTGTACAGCAATATTTCCGCAACTGTGACCAGAAACGGCAGCATACCGAGCTAAAAGCATGTCTATTGACAAAAGCGTCTGCCCTTTGCAGGACCCGGCCGCGCAAACGGCCGGGTCCTGTGTTGCTTTTTGAATAAAAACGCTGAAAAAGTGTGAATTAATTCTGAAAAAGGAATAAATAGGTTCGACTTCTTATACGAGGTATGCTATACTACTATATATTCTATAAGTATCGGCCGGATGGAAAGCGCGGCATACAAAAAGAAGGGAAACGGCATGACAATTTTAACCTGCGAATGTGGAAATGAAATCTATATTATGGATGAAACCGGGGCAACTGCATGGCAATGTGATACATGTGGACAATGGTATGATTTTTTTGGTGTGAAAGTAGCGCCGCCCGGACAAAATGAATCCAAGCCTTCGCCACATTTGATTAACTGGAGCGCGGGAGAAGATTTGTAAAAGGGGAAAGAAATGATAAATAAACAGAAAATTGCGTTACTGACGGACTCTTGTGCGGATATCCCGCAGGACTTGGTGCGTCGGTATGATATCTATGTTGTGCCACTCAAGCTGATTTTTTCGGATGGTGAATATGCGGATGGTGTGGATATCACGCCTACTGAGGTCTATCGCAGATTGCCGCAGGAAATCCCTAAAACAACGCTGCCGGGCGGAGATATGGTGGAGCAGGCGTATGCGCGCATCAAGCAAGCTGGATATACTAAGGTGTTGGCGATTAACCTCTCCGGCGGTTTGAGCGGTACCGGAAATTTGGTGCGACTGATAGGCGAGCAGACCGTTGGGCTTGAGGTTGCGGCATTTGATACGTTGAGCGGTTCTCTGGGCATCGGAATGATGGTGATACAGGCGGCGCGCTGGATCGAAGAGGGATGGTCTTGGAATGAACTGCTGCGCGCCATGCCTGGGCTGATTCGGAATACGCATGTATTCTTCTGCATGGATACGTTGGAATACTTGCGAAAAGGTGGACGCATCGGGAAAATTGCAGCTGTGGCGGGAACACTGTTGCAAATCAAACCCATTATTTCCTTTGCACCGGATGGAGAGCTGACCAGTGTCGCTAAAATTCGCGGACGTAAGGCTGCAATGCAGAAGATGGTGCAGATGGCAACAGCGCTGGTGCCGCGAGGCGTGCCGTTCAATTTAGCGGTGGCACATGGAGATGCGCCGGCAGAACTCAAAGAGATACGTGAGATGGCGCAGAAAAGCCTGCCGGACTATCTGCATTTTTTAGAGGGCGAAATCGACTGCACATTGGGTGCGTATGTGGGGCCGCATCTGTTGGGCGTCGGCGTGCAAATGCTGACGGAAGCACTTCTTGCCGCAGGAAAAGAAAATTAACGGTACTGTAACTTTTGTATGATGGGTTTAATGCTATAATAAACCAATAGAGAACATATATAATCAATAATAGGTAGGAAGGAATGAACGGAAAATGACATATCAATCGGCGTACCGGACGACTTACCGGCGCCACAGACACCGTCGCCGTAACAGCCACTATGGCGTGCTGATCGCACTGATTCTGGTGGTGATTGTTGCGGTTCCGGTTGCGTTTCAAATTGTCAAAGAGGTATCCAGTGCGATTTTTGGTGGGGATCGGAATCAGCTGGTATACCAAGTCGACAATGCGCGTGCATTGACAGATGGCAAAATAGTTGATCTGGGTGGTGCGACGCCGTATCGGGACAGCAATGGAAACGTGTTTGTGTCGGTAAAATCGTTGTGCGACAATCTGGGACTGGAGCTGTCCTGGGACGAGAGCGGCAAAACCGCTGTTTTGACGGAGCGAAATGATACGCTTCGGATACAGGCGGATAGCAAAACCGCTCAGTTTAATGAAGAAACGAAAACCCTGTCGATTGCGCCCGTCATGAAGGATGGGACAGTCTTTGTGCCGGTGCACGATATCTGCCAGCTGTTCTCCTGGCAGGTAGGTGAGTTAGGCGTCGACATGGGTGATTTGGTTGTGGTTTCGCAATCCCAAAAGACGTTGGACGATGAAAAGCTGGGCAAGATTGCCGATGAAGCGCTATCCGAGCTTGGGCCGTCGGAAAAACAGCTTGCATCCGATAGTGTGCTCATGCGTACCAATTCAGATAAGCTGCAGTACCAAGGTGCGGTTCGGCAAATGAAGGAAAAGGGCGGGCATCGCGGTGTTTCCGTAGTAGAGCGGGATGGACTGCAATATGTGCCGCTCAGTGCAGCGATGAACGCATTGGGTGGAACGGCCTCCTTTGACGGAAGCAATGAGTGGACGGTAGAGTATAACGGCATCCAATCGACGATACAGGGTAACGGAAAAACAAAGGTAAACGGAGACCGTGTGCGAGGCGATGATATCAGCGCCTTTACAGACGGTGACAGCGGACGGTTTTATGTGTCTGCGCCGCTGTTTGCCGCGGTGCTGGGCAAAGCCTATACTGGGCTGGAGGATGGCGCGTTTGCTTTTGCCGTCACCTCACTGGATGGGTTTGATAGCCAGAAGGCCTATTTGTCCGGACAGACCAATGGGCTAACGCAGGCAGTTGCCTCGAATATTCCGGATGCTGATGTATATATTGCCCTGACGTTTGACGATGGACCGACCGGTGCAATCAAGGGCTATCCGAATGGCCTGACGGCATATTTACTGGATGGCTTGAAGGAACGCGGCGCACATGCAACCTTCTTCATGGTTGGTGACCGTGTCAATATGTTTAGCGGCACGATGTCACGGCTGGCGTCCGAAGGGCATGAGTTGGGCAACCATACAATGACGCATCCGATGCAGCACCTGACCGGACTAAAAAAAGATGGTATTGAGAAAGAAATTTCGTCCGCGACGAGTACGATCAATGAGAAGGCAGGGCAGTCCCCCACTGTGCTGCGTCCGGTTGGCGGCGGCGTAAACAGCGATGTTAAGGCGGTCGCCAAGGAATTGGGTCTGCCGATCATCAACTGGAATGTGGATACGCAGGACTGGAAAAACCGCAATAAGCAGAGCGTACACGATGCTATTGTGAATGCGGCGGATGGGTCGGTTGTTCTGATGCACGACCTGTATCCGACTTCGGTGGAAGGCGCGTTGTCAGCCATTGACGAGTTGCAAAGCCGCACGGATAAAACCTATGCGTTTGTCACGGTCTCTGAACTCGCAGCAGTTAAAGGAATTACGCTGGAGCCGGGTGTTGTGTATAATGGCTTGACCGATAAGGTTGCCAAGCAGATTGCGGACGGCACCTATGCGCCGACGGAATTCACCTGATCGCAAAGAAATACAAGTTAAGAGCAAACCCAAACAACCACCAGCACCATAGAAAAGTGCTGGTGGTTTTATTTAGAAGAAAAAAGCAGGCAGATGAAGTATCTGCCTGCTTTCATGATGTTGATGGGGAAATGGTGCTGTCAAGAATTATGCGCAAAAATGTTTGCAGATTCTGGCTGAATGAGGTCAGCCGGCAATAGAGACGTCTTCCAGAGCCGCCTCCAAGTGCTTCATATTCATGTA
>NZ_JBQKJP010000078.1:0-5121 GCF_052117205.1 Candidatus Agathobaculum pullicola
AAATTCAAGTTTGTCGGGTAAATAGCAAACCCAGCCGAGCCAGTCAACGGTCAAGATGAACGGCGCATATGCGCAGCCGTTGACAGCCCCGCCCGCCTTTGCTGGTAGGCAATCAAGGGGCGACAGCAAGAAGTGCCACCGCCCCGCACTATTATTCAGAAAGGGGAATTTCCATGACCGACCAGATAGCCTATCAAGAATATATCCAGCGCAGGTACAACGCCTTTTGCAAGACTGTTATCCGCTGTGCCGCCTTGGACAAGATTTTGAAGCTTAAACGGCAATGGGAACGGCAAGTTTCCCTTGACTATCTGATGAACGAGAAGTTTGTCCAGTTTGCCGCGTCGGAGCCGGACGAGGAATACCCATTTACCGTCTGCGGTCAGACCGTCCTGCTCTGCAACGCCGCCCTTGCCGACGCGATCTCTGTTTTGCCGGAGCAGACGCGGGAAGAAATCCTGCGCTATTACTTTCTGCGCCAGCCGCAGCGCGTGATCGGCGCGTGTATTGGCCGGTCACGCAGCACAGCGGGGCGGCATATCCAGCTTGCCTTGCAGCGGCTACGCGAAGAAATGGGGGTGAGCCGGTATGAGTAGACTTCTCCCCTATGAAACAATCCTCAAAGCCCGTGAGGGCGACCCAGAAGCCGTGAACGCTGTCCTGCTCCACTACGCCGGATATATCCGCTATTTCTCAAAAGTGAACGGGCAGGTCAACGCCGAGGTGGAGGACTATGTAAAGCAGCGGTTAATTGACTGTCAATTCAAGTTCCGGCTTGACGAACCACCGGACAAGTCATAAAAACTGAATACCAGCCGCCACCGACGCGGCCAGCGAAAGCAGTAAGTCTTGAAAAAGATTTACTGCTTTTTTTGTTGTCCGGCTCCGCTCCCGGCCATTTTGCCCCCTGCCGGTTGTAGTAGTAAGCGAGGAGGGAATTTTTCTGCCCTGGTGTTTGGCATTTGGAGCATTTACCCGTAGTAGAGGGCAAAGAGAAAGGATTTCTCCAACACCGGGTAGAAACCACTGCGTCCGGTGTCATTTTAGCGAAAGCGGGCAGGAATGCCCTTTACAGGATTAGTAGTAGCAGAAAAAGAGAAACAAACTTTTGTGGTTGCAGTTTTCCAAAAAAGTGGCGGACGGAAGTGAGAGAAAGTTTGCAGTCACGGAGAGCAAGTTTCTACCACGGTGCCAAAATCCGCAATTCTGCAGTTTTGCCCCTCGCGGGAAACTTGTTGGGGAGTGCCTTCCCCAAACCCTGCTCATACGCCCTTACGGGCGAGAAAGGAGGTCACACCATGCGAAAGAAATACAACACGCCCCACCGCAGCCGCGTTGTGAAAACCCGGCTGTCCGAAGATGAGTATGCCGACTTCACAGCGCGGCTTGCGCCCTATGGTATCAGCCAGTCCGAATTTCTCCGGCAGGCGATACGGCGGGCGACCATACGCCCGGTTGTCCATGTGTCGTCGGTCAATGACGAGTTGCTTTCCGCTGTCGGGAAGCTGACAGCCGAGTACGGCAGGATCGGCGGCAACCTCAATCAGATTGCCCGGTATCTGAACGAATACGGCGTACCCTACAACACCCTTTCCGGCGAGGTACGCGCCGCCATATCCGACCTTGCCGTCCTCAAGTATGAAGTCCTCAAGAAAGTAGGTGACGCGGTTGGCAACACTCAAGCATATCAACTCTAAAAACGCCGACTACGGAGCCGCCGAGCAATATCTTCTCTTTGAGCATGACGAGTTTACCATGAAGCCCGTCCTTGATGAAACCGGCAGGCTTATCCCCCGCGAGGACTACCGGCTGTCCACGCTGAACTGCGACGGGGAGGATTTTGCCGTTGCGTGTATGCGGGCCAATCTCCGCTATCAGAAAAACCAGCGGCGGGAAGATGTGAAAAGCCACCACTACATCATCAGCTTTGACCCGCGGGACGGGCCGGACAACGGCCTGACCGTAGACCGGGCGCAGGCGTTGGGGGAACAATTCTGTAAAGAGCATTTTCCCGGCCACCAGGCCCTTGTCTGCACCCACCCGGACGGGCATAACCACAGCGGCAACATTCATGTGCATATCGTCATAAACAGCCTGCGGATTGAGGAAGTGCCGTTCCTGCCCTACATGGACAGGCCGGCCGATACGAAAGTCGGCTGCAAGCACCGATGTACCGACGCTGCCCTGCGCTACTTCAAATCCGAAGTCATGGAGATGTGCCACCGGGAGGGGCTTTATCAAATCGACCTCTTGAACGGCAGCAAGAACCGCGTCACCGACCGGGAGTATTGGGCGCAGAAAAAGGGACAGGCCGCGCTGGACAAGCAGAACGCCCCCATGATTGCCGATAGTATCACGCCCCGGCAGACCAAGTTTGAAACGAACAAGGAGAAGCTGCGGCAGACCCTACGGAAAGCCCTTGCCACCGCCGCCAGCTTTGACGAGTTTTCCTCTCTGTTGCTGCAGGAGGGTGTGACCGTCAAGGAGAGCCGGGGGCGGCTTTCCTACCTCACGCCGGACAGGACAAAGCCAATTACCGCCCGGAAGCTGGGCGACGATTTTGACCGCGCCGCTGTCTTTGCCGTTTTAGAGCAAAACGCCGCCAGAGCAGCCGAAGCGCCAGCCAGATCCCCCGATCCCCCAAGCACCATAAAAGACCGCTTGCAGGTTGCCAGAGCCGAGATAGCCGCCCCGAAACAGGACGGAGTGCAGCGGCTTGTGGACATTGAGCAGAAAATGGCCGAGGGCAAAGGCCGGGGCTATGAACGCTGGGCGAAGATACACAATCTGAAGCAGGCCGCCAAAACGCTGTCCGTCTACCAGCAATACGGCTTTACTTCCCCGGAGCAGTTAGAAGCCGCCGTTGACACCGCCTATCAGAAAATGCGCCAGACCAGCGGCGAACTGAAAGCACTGGAAACGAAGCTGCAAGGGAAAAAGAAGTTGCAGCGGCAGGTGTTGGCCTACGCCCAGACCAAGGCCGCCCGCGACGGGCTGCGGGCACAGAAATCCGAGAAAGCCCGCGCCGCATACCGGCAGGCCCATGAGAGCGATTTTATCATAGCCGACGCAGCAGCCCGGTATTTCAAGGCGCATGGCATTACCAAGCTGCCCGCCCGGAAAGCGTTGCAGGCCGAGATCGAGCAGCTTATCTCCGAGAAAGACGGCCTGTATAACACCTATCACGAACAGAAACAGCGGTTCAAGGAGTTGCAGACCGTCAAGCGGAACATCGACCAGATTTTGCGCCGGGACGAGCCGCACCGCAGAAAGGAGCAGAGCCATGAGCGATAACCTGCCCCACATGGACTACCGCCAGCACCGGCGGGCGCGGCGGCTGGTACATGAGTGCTGTAACTACGATGAGGGGAACTGCCTGCTATTGGACGACGGGGAGCCTTGCGTGTGCGTCCAGAGCATTTCCTTTTCCCTCATGTGCCACTGGTTCCGTGTGGCTGTCCTGCCCCTTGACGGGGAGCTGGCCGCAGCCCTCTTGTGCCGGGGAAGCCGGAAACGGTGTGCCGTCTGCGGGGCGGCCTTTGTCCCCAAATCCAACCGGGGAAAATACTGCCCCGACTGCGCCGGGCGCATGAAGAAAATCAAAGCCGCCGAGAGAAAGCGGAAACAAAGGCAGAGATGTCACGCTTTAGAGCCTTTCAAACCCGCATAAATCAAGGCTTTTTTCGTGGGTGTCAAAGGGTACGCGATACATTTATCCTTTTCCCCCGGAAACGGCGTTTTAATGCGTGACAATACGCCAAAATCAACCCGAACACAGGGAGGTGATCCTATCGCTGATTATATCAGGGCAGACACGCGGCTGCCCGCCTATCTGCCGTATCCCCGTTTCCTGCTGAAAATGGAGATTTCACAGACCGCCAAGCTGCTGTATTCGCTGCTGTTAGACCGTTCCACCCTCTCCCAGAAAAACAAGTGGCTGGACGACGAGGGCAGGATTTATATTATCTATCCCATCGCGGAGATAGCAGAAATACTGGATAAAGGCAGCACCACCATCAAGGGGGCGCTTAATGAACTGGACACGGCGGGGCTGTTGGAACGGGAACGGGGCGGCTTCTCCGCACCGAACCGGCTTTATGTCAAAGTACCGCCAGTGCCACAGGTACAGTTTTCAGACCAACTGATGGCCGGAAGTCCGCCCCTCATAGAGCCGGAAAACCGTCCTACTGATGGTCAGAAAACCGACCTTATGATGGTCGGAAAACCGTCCCCTAACCAAACTACTATAAACAACCTTACAGAGAGCCAAACAAAGGGAGTGAGTGGGGGGCCGTCCGCGCCCTATGGCCGATATGGAAATATTTTTCTGTCACAGACCGAATACGACGAGTTGCAGGCAGAGTACCCTGACAGGCTGGAACGGTTCATCGAGGAAATGAGCCGCTACCTTGCCGCCAACGGGAAAAGCTACCAGAACTATGCCGCCGCCCTGCGGATATGGGCGGGGAACGACAAAAAGGAAGCCCCTAAAAAGGGCATACCAGACTACTCATGCAAGGAGGGCGAGAGTTTATGAAGAATGAAATCAACGCGGTTTTGGAGAATATGACGACCACCATCCCGGAGCCGGAGGACTACACCGGCGAGGACGGTTTACTGTACTGCGGCAAGTGCCGCAAGCCGAAAGAAGCCTATTTTGCGCCGGATAAGGCCGCTATCTTCGGGCGCGACCGCCACCCGGCAGAGTGCGACTGCCAGAGAACCGCCCGCGAGGAACGGGAAGCCGCCGAAAAGCGGCGCAGACACCTTGACACCGTGGAAGAACTGAAACGCCGGGGCTTTACCGACCCCACCATGCGGGACTGGACTTTCGAGAACGACAACGGCAGGAACCCGCAGACCGGGCTTGCCCGCCGGTATGTGGAGCATTGGGAAGATATGCGGACAGACAATATCGGCTGCCTGTTCTGGGGCGGCGTAGGCACCGGCAAAAGCTACCTTGCAGGCTGTATCGCAAACGCCCTCATGGAGAAAGAAATCCCCGTCCGCATGACGAACTTTGCTCTTATCCTCAATGACCTTGCCGCCAGCTTTGAGGGGCGCAACGAGTACATTTCCCGCCTTTGTCGTTATCCGCTGCTGATCCTTGACGACTTCGGC
>NZ_JBQKJP010000079.1:0-5063 GCF_052117205.1 Candidatus Agathobaculum pullicola
GCGGCTTGAATCGGTATGCCTTCTGCGAGAATTCTAAACACAAACCGTTCTGCTAAAAGCTATGTGCTGGTAGGACGGTTCTTTTTGCCTTATTATGCGGTGTTGCCTTAAAACTGAATACTCGTGTCACTTTAATTCACCAAGATATTCTACAGTTTCAATTCCCTAACAAACAGAGGTATAAAATTGTTGGGAGTATTCCTTACCATTTAAGCACACAAATTATTAAAAAAGTGGTTTTTGAAAGCCATGCGTCTGACATCTATCTGATTGTTGAAGAAGGATTCTACAAGCGTACCTTGGATATTCACCGAACACTAGGGTTGCTCTTGCACACTCAAGTCTCGATTCAGCAATTGCTTAAGCTGCCAGCGGAATGCTTTCATCCTAAACCAAAAGTAAACAGTGTCTTAATAAAACTTACCCGCCATACCACAGATGTTCCAGATAAATATTGGAAGCTATATACGTACTTTGTTTCAAAATGGGTCAATCGAGAATATCGTCAACTGTTTACTAAAAATCAGTTTCATCAAGCAATGAAACACGCCAAAGTAAACAATTTAAGTACCGTTACTTATGAGCAAGTATTGTCTATTTTTAATAGTTATCTATTATTTAACGGGAGGAAATAATTCTATGAGTCGCTTTTGTAAATTTGGAAAGTTACACGTTACTAAAGGGAATGTAGATAAATTATTAGGTATACTACTGACAGCTTCCAAGGAGCTAAAGAGGTCCCTAGCGCCTACGGCAGCATAGTCAGAAACAGCCCCAAGCACCATTTCAGAAGATACAGGATTGGCAAGGTTTCTGTTACTCCCATTGTCTGTGTTGCAATCAACCCGGCGATTACGAACACGACAAGAAATACCACCATTTCCATGAACAGATAAAAGGTAAGCACACAGAATTTGGAAATGGATAATGCGCAGCGGCTGACCGGCAGCGCCAGCATTTTCAGAATACCGTTATTTCCTGTTTCTCGTCCTGCGATCATCACACAGACTACAATCATGCTGAACGGGAGCAGATAGTAGGCGTAAACAAGCGCACTTTGAATGAACATGGCAGGCCACGCATTGGTGTATTCCGGTGTAAAATAGTTGCTCAAACTCGCAACCCCGGAAACTACCACCAATAAAGGTGCAATGAAAATCAGGGGTACGATTTTGGAGCGTTTTACTTTTATAAACTCGATTTTGAGTAAATCCAAAAAGCTCATTTCTTATTATCCCTCCTTACTCGTAGCGTCTGTACTTCGCCAGCCACAAGCCCACAGCAAGGAACAACAGCGTTTCCGCCAAAGCGACAAGGGCAACCGTCGGATCAGGCTGGGCGCTCATGGCTACCGCAGGTTTCAGAATAATCACAAAAGGATGCACCAGCAGAAGTGCCAGTCCCGAATTTGCAAGTGCCATACCACTTAGAAAACCGGCAACGCCAATTCCAAGCGGCACCCACATATTTTCAAAGCGCGAGGAAATCAGCAGCATAAACGACAGTACCGGCATGGATGTGAGAAAAGAGTATCCGGCAAAGCGTACCAGCGTTCCCATTTCAAACGCTCCGTCCGGCAAATCCGTCATTCCGATTTGTGCAAGCGCCAGATTTTGCAGCACGATTGCAACCAAAAACATGACCGTCAGAATCAAAAATTTGCACAGGTACATAGCCGGGACACTCACGGGAAGCATATACATCTTCTTAACGGCGCTTCCCTTAAATTCCATGTTGTAGATCATGCAGGTAGCAACCACGATACCGAACAGATTCAGCACCATAATCATGCCGTAGAGCTGGGTCAACAAGACATCCATCGGGGCCAGCGGCAGATTCAGAAGTGTGTCTTTCCGCACAATGAAATTGACAAATGCGTAGGCGGCTCCCAAGACACCAACGGCCAGCAGCACGGGAATCACGCCGGTTCGCTTTTCTTTCCGAAGTTCGATTGCCAGCGTTTTCATAATTTTGCCCTCTGCTTTCTGTCCATGTTATCTTTCTCAACCATAGAAAGGAACACATCTTCCAGATTGTCCGCAGCGAAGCCGGATTGCAGGGCGTATTGACGCAGATCATTCATGCTTCCCTCAAACAGCAGCCGCCCGTGGTTGAGAATCCCAATGTCATCTGCAATCAATTCGATTTCAGACAGCATATGGGACGAGATCAGCACCGTGCAGTCGTAAAGGCTGGGCAAGGATTTTACCAGATTGCGAATTTCGTGGATACCGGACGGGTCAAGGCCGTTGGTGGGTTCGTCCAGAATGAGGATTGGCGGACGCCCCAGCAGCGCCCCGGCAAGGCCCAAGCGTTGCTTCATTCCCAGCGAATACTTTTTTGCCAGCCGGTCGCCAAACTCGGTCAGCCCTACCAGTTCCAGAGCATCTTCCACATCGGCTTTCGGCAGTCCCAAAATGCGGCGGATAATATCAAGATTTTCCCGCCCGGTCAGGTTTGCGTAGAAAGACGGCGCTTCGATGAAAGAGCCGATCTCTTTGAGAATAGCAATTCGATCATTCGGGAACTGTTTCCCATCAATGGTAAAGCTGCCCTTTGTCGGCGCGGTCAGGCCCAGCAGCATTTTCATGGTTGTAGATTTTCCCGCACCGTTGGGGCCGAGGAAACCATAAATGCTGCCCTTGCGAATATGAAGTGAAACATGATTGACCGAAGTGAAGTTCTTGTACTTCTTGGTCAACTGTTCCGTTGTGATGATATAGTCCATAGAAACATCTCCTTTCGATGTTTTTATGGTACAACTTCAACCTGACATCTACATTCTCCCGTCCTTACTTTTACCTTACTTTTTAAGGGACAAGATCGCAGAATGGACAGCCTATGATATAATAGAAACAAAGAAAATCAGATTGGAGAGGATGCTATGGATAATTCTTTTTTACATAGTAAAAGGCTCCTGTTGGTAGATGACGAACAGGAACTATTGAAGATGGTATCAGATATATTGAAAGATGCGGGATTTGAAACTGTCCTTACCGCTATGACGGTCAAAGAAGCTATTTTGACCGCAAAAGAGGAAACTCCTGATTTAATTGTTTTGGATGTCATGCTGCCGGATGGGGATGGCTTTTCTCTGATGCAACAGCTCCGCACCTTTACCAATGTGCCGATCATTTTCTTAACAGCAAAGGACGAAGCAGCAGACAAATTATCGGGATTGGGGCTTGGTGCAGATGACTACATTTCTAAGCCCTTTATGCCGCAAGAACTGTTACTGCGTATCTATGCGGTACTGCGGCGAACCTACAAAGAGGATTCGCCTCTGCTTGTGTTGGATGGATGTACGATTGATTTCAGCCGGGCCGAAGTCCATAAGGGCAGCGAGATTATCTCCCTGACAGCCAAAGAACACACTTTGCTCGAAACGCTTGCTCGTAATGCCGGAAAGATCGTTACCGTAGATGCGCTTTGTGAAGCCCTCTGGGGGGACAATCCTTTTGGTTATGAAAACAGCCTCAATGCTCATATCCGGCGCGTCCGGGAAAAGATTGAAACCGACCCGTCAAAACCTGTATCTCTGATAACCATTAAAGGGTTAGGCTATAAGCTAATAGCAAGGAAGTGATGCCATGAGATCATTTGCACATTATATATCTAAACATCTTGTGTCTTTCGCTGCCTTTATCCTGATATTGCTTTTTCTTAATGCGGTAGTATTCGGTCTTACTTTTCAAAAGATTGTGACCGAGGATTATGGCGATTCCTCTCCGCAATCCATGTTGGAAACGACTGCTGCCGCCGCTACGCCGGAACAATTATCGGTTGAAGCGGTGCAAAAGCTCCGGCAGAATGATATTTGGGCAATCTACTTAAACGCTGATGGACAGTGCTATTGGTCGGTTGATTTGCCGGAAAATGTGCCGGAAAGTTACAATATTCAAGATGTCGCACTATTTTCAAAAGGGTATATTGAGGATTACCCGGTTTTTGTCTGGAACACCGATGATGGGCTGTTGGTGTTGGGTTATCCAAAAGACAGCTATACAAAACTCACCAACAATTATTATTCCATTGCGGCGCTTCGAAGGCTCCCCGCCTTTGTGCTGGGAATGTTGGGATTGGATGTGTTGTGTCTCTTTTTGGCCTACTATTTTTCCAAACGCAGAATCATTCATAATACAGAACCGATTGTGTCCGCTGTGGAAACCCTGGCAGACGGAAAGCCAGTTTCACTTCATATCAGCGGTGAACTGTCGGAAATTGCAAGCAGTGTAAACAAAGCTTCTTCCATTTTGAATCGGCAAAATGAGGCACGGGCTAACTGGATCAGCGGCGTTTCTCATGACATCCGCACACCTCTCTCCATGATTATGGGGTATGCGGGCCGTATTGCGGAAAGTGAAGCTGCCAGCAAGAGCATCCGGGAACAGGCAGAAATCGTACGGAAGCAAAGTGTAAAAATCAAGGAGCTGGTACAGGATTTGAATTTAGTATCGCAGTTGGAATATGAGATGCAGCCGCTTCATAAAGAGGGGGTTCGCCTATCTAAACTGCTGCGCTCCTATGTAGCAGATCTGTTGAATACGGGAATTTCTGATAGCTACAACATTGAAATTGAGATTGCTCCAGATGCCGAAAATGCTGTGTTCGAATGTGATGCCAGATTGATTTCGCGGGCGGTGAACAACCTTGTCCAGAACAGCATGAAACACAACCCGCAGGGCTGTGAAATCCGCCTTTCTCTTTCAGCATCACAAAATCAGCTTATCTTGGCGGTTGCGGATAACGGAACTGGTCTGTCTGCTGAAAAGCTGCAAGAGTTGGAGGAAAAGCCGCATTATATGGAAAGTACAGATGAGCGGCTTGATTTGAGGCATGGACTTGGGTTGCTGATTGTCCAACAAGTCGCAATAGCTCATAACGGCAGTTTCAAACTTACTAATGTTCCCCCAAAAGGATGTGAAGTTGCTTTAATGTTCCCGTATATTTAGGGCAACACCGCATAATAAGGCAAAAAGAACCGTCCTACCAGCACATAGCTTTTAGCAGAACGGTTTGTGTTTAGAATTCTCGCAGAAGGCATACCGATTCAAGCCGCCAGG
>NZ_JBQKJP010000080.1:0-3645 GCF_052117205.1 Candidatus Agathobaculum pullicola
TTTCCAAGCAGCTTGCTGTCCATAACCGCCGTTCCAACAACTTTCCCATGAGGCCTCTAGGTTGGCTTTCTCCTTTAGAGTTCACTGTCCAATATGTTTGACAAACCTACAGAAAATTTCTAAAAGAACAGAAAAAACGATTGACAAAGTGTGCGTTGCAGCGTATACTATTTAAGCACGAATTCGCACACCTCGTGATGAAAGCAGCCGGTGACGGATCGAGTTCGATCGGTTGCTGCTGTCAGATGATCAGGGGTGGAGGAAACAACCAAGGAGGAAAATAAAATGGCAGTAATCTCTATGAAGCAGCTTCTGGAGGCCGGCGTACACTTCGGCCATCAGACCCGCCGCTGGAATCCGAAGATGGCAACCTACATCTTCACTGAGCGCAATGGTATCTATATCATTGACTTGCAGAAGACCGTAAAGAAGCTCGAGGAAGCTTATTTCTTCGTGCGCGATATGGCAGCAGCCGGTGAGTCCATCCTGTTTGTCGGCACCAAGAAGCAGGCGCAGGACGCAATCAAGGAAGAGGCTGAGCGCTGCGGTCAGTTCTATGTCAATGCACGTTGGCTGGGCGGTATGCTGACCAACTTCAAGACCATGCGTACTCGTATTGCCCGCCTGAACCAGCTGCAGAAGATGCAGGCGGACGGCACCTTTGATCTGCTTCCCAAGAAGGAAGTCATCAAGCTCCAGCTCGAAATCGCCAAGCTCGAGAAATACCTCGGCGGCGTTAAAGAAATGAAGAAGCTCCCGGGCGCACTGTTCGTGGTTGACTCCCGTAAGGAGAAGAATGCAATCGCAGAAGCCCGCAAGCTGGGTATCCCGATTGTTGCTATTGTTGATACCAACTGCGATCCGGACGAGATTGACTATGTTATCCCGGGCAACGACGACGCAATCCGCGCCATCAAATTGATCTCCCAGACTATGGCAAACGCTGTACTGGAAGGCAAGCAGGGAGAACAGCTCGAAGTTGAGGCTAAGGCTGACGAAGCTAAGGCTGAGGCGTAATTCTGATATTGTAATTTTCCGCAGGGCGCGATGCCCCCGGCGTGCCGTCCGGTTTTGGCCGTGTAGCGGTGCCGGGCTGTCGCGCCCTGCGGCTTTGATGAAAAAACTTAATTTGGAGGAATAAAAAATGGCTTTTACTGCTGCTGACGTAAAGAAGCTCCGTGAAATGACCAACGTAGGCATGATGGACTGCAAGAAGGCACTGACCGAGGCAGACGGCGATTTCGACAAGGCAATTGAACTGCTGCGTGAAAAGGGTCTTGCGAAAGCTGCAAAGAAGGCGGATCGCATTGCGGCGGAAGGTGTTGTCTGCGCGACTGTTTGTGATGACTGCGGTGTAGGTGCGATCGTTGAGGTGAACTCCGAAACCGACTTTGTTGCCAAGAATGCTGATTTCCAGCAGTTTGTATCTGAGTTGGCTGGCGTTGTCATGAAGGAAGCTCCGGCTGATGTTGAAGCACTCAAGGCTTGCAAGATGGGCGATCTGACCGTGCAGGAAGTGCTGCAGGAGAAGGTTCTTACCATTGGTGAGAACATCCAGATTCGTCGCTTTGTCCGTTTTGACGAGTCCACTGTTAATGTTGCTTACACGCACATGGGCGGTGTTATCGGTGTTCTGGTTGGCTTGCAGGTTTCCGATAACCTCAAGGGCAACGCGACCGTTAAGGAACTGGGCAAGGATATCGGCATGCAGGCAGCTGCGATGAATCCGTCCTTTATGGACAAGTCTGAGGTAGACGAGGCTACTTTGGCCAAGGAAAAGGAAATTCTCCTAATTCAGGCACTCGAGGAGAACAAGACCGCTGCCAAGCCGAAGCCGGAGCAGATCATCCACAAGATGGTCGAGGGCCGTATCGGAAAGTACTACGAGGAGAACTGCCTCCTGCAGCAGGCGTTTGTCAAGGAGAACAAGGTTTCTGTCGAGCAGCACATCGCAGCGGTTGCAAAGGAGCTGGGTGGCGAAATCAAGCTGGTTAAGTGCGTACGTTTTGAGAAGGGCGAAGGCATCGAGAAGAAGCAGGACGATTTCGCGGCAGAAGTTGCTTCGATGGCGAAGTAATTTATCTTGTTGTAATTCCTAACTGAAAAACGCACCAATTCACCCACGAATAATGAGCAAAACGAGGCTCGGAGAGTAACGTAAAGTTACCCTCCGGGCCTTTTTTTGTCCTTGTGGGACGGACACGAGAAATAGAGATTGAGAGTGAGCACGCTATGACACATAAAGAGGGAATAGGTCACTTAACGAATGACTGGTACATGGATCAGGATAGCGGAAAAATCTGCATTGATGCCGAGAAAGCAGATGCCTTTCTGGAGGCAGTTGGACTGGGGATCAAAGCAATGAAAGCCCTGAGCGCTGAGCCAACCGAAGATCAGCCGCTCTCGCTGGAACAAATGCGTGAAATGGCAAATAAACCATACTGGCACGTTGGGTTAAGAGAGGAAAGCGCGCCGCCCCATTGGAGCATATTAGACCCGCTGCTTGCATATCACCCGGAAGATTACGAATATGGGAAGGATTGGCTGGACTATGCTTACCCGCCCATCAGAGCCAAAAGAGAGACGCTAAACTGCGCCGGTTGCGACTAGCTGGATCGTGAATGCGTGCCATGCGCTCATTGTATCCGGGCGGCAGGATACGCAGATTATTATAAGCCGCAGGAAGCGTCTGAATGATGAGTGGAGTGTCCCACCGGGGACCTGCAAATAAGCGCAAGTAAATCTTTGCCCGCAAAACACTAAATACAGATAAATCGAGATCGCAGATACAAAATATAGTGTTGTTTTCATTGGTCCCATGGTGGCCTGCAAATGACCGCAAATAAAGCCAAAAACCACAAGATACAGAAAATACAACATGAAAAAGCACAATATGTGCCGCTATTTTACCGGCCCAATCATTGTCCGTGATAGAATGACATGACAAAGAGGGAGCTGCTTACATGCAAACGAGCCATAACGCATTCTTCAAGGAGGGCCCATTCTCCGAGGAGGAAGAGGCAGTCCTGCAATACCTTGATGGACTAATCGATACAGCCAAACAGACGATCTTCATATCGCGCGTTGCCACTCGTTTGAATTACGATTACTGGGAAAGCGCTGCAATCCTTTCGAGCCTCGCCGATGCCTGGATTCTGATGCAGCATGATGTCCTGTGCTGTCCCGAATGCGGATGTATCATCAAGAGCGTAGATGGAGCAGAGGGGACTGGTACAGAACATTGCGTACATTGCGATGCACAGGTGGATATGAGTGGCGAAGGTTACCTGGATTGCATTGAAGTCCGGTATGCGCTTGTGAAAACTGAAGCCAGCCGTTTTGCGTAATTCCCTATATATCCGTCATTAAAAGGCGTGCATGACGATTGGCGAGGAAATCTGTTATCTGAACAATGAGCGGATCAATGTGCCCGATGTCGTTCTTGTTGATTCGAAAAACGATACAAATATCGCAGAAAGGCATGATCCGTATGGAAATGATACGTTTGATAAAAGGCCCCTCGGACAAGGAACTGTGATATGCTCCCTCTATGAGAGACAGTGAAATAAAACACTGTCAATCATGGAGGGGGCACTTCTATGTCACAAAAGTCAAAAGTAAGTATTGAAGAAAAGACAAAGATGG
>NZ_JBQKJP010000081.1:0-3571 GCF_052117205.1 Candidatus Agathobaculum pullicola
CAAACATTCTTTGAGTAGGCTTCTGCAAGTGGTAGTCTATATCCGTTGGTATTGGCGGCTTTACGATACGGTTGTCTTTATCCAACAGTAACTTTACCAGTTTATCCCATGCAAAATACTCGTCTATCAGTTCCAGCGGCAGCAAAGTTAAATCTATCTTAACATCATCAGTAAACAGCATTAAATATGAAAATCCCTTTTCTACAGCTGGAAATAATTCCATATCTTCCGGCTTTTGCAGAATCAACCTTTCACCAAATATATCTAGCCATTTATCATCATTTGTGAAGCTGTCCATATCCGTAACAAAAAAAGTAATATCAAAATCCTGAAAATCATCAGGCGGAATATTTGTATTTGTTCTAGATCCTTCCAAAGTAACCATGCGAATGCGTTTGTCTGTTTTTGCAAAATTCAAAACAATATCATAAACTTCCTTTTCTGATCTCATTTTTATCTCCTCCAATTATTGAAATAGGTGTGAAGCCATTTTAGGGCTTTCCCGCCTTGATTGCCCATCAGCAAAGACGGGTGGGACTGTCAACGGCGGCGCATTTATGCGCCGTTCATCTTGACCGTTGACTGGCTTTGCTATTTCTCTGATAAATGAAATTTCTGATTTTAGAAATCGTTTAAGATAGCAATGCGGCTCCACTTGAAATTTTTTCTTTTACTGCAAAAACAGCCTCTTGGATAGAATAGGTTGTCGTTTCTATAACATTCGATTCATATATCCCCAAATTACAAAATTGCTCCCACATTGTTTCTACTAATTCGACATTTGTTTTTCTGTCTAATTTTGACCGTTCCACAGCTCGTTTCATAGTTTCTTCTTTACTGGCTCTTAAAACAATATAGTGTACTTCATAATCTTCTCGAACAAGGGCTCTCCATGGTTCTAAAAACCACGGCCCGACAATTCCATCTACAATTACATCATATCCGCCGCGGGCATAGCGCTTTGCAGCTTCTAAAAAGGCTTCAATGACAACTAAATTTTGTTCGTTGGACTCTGGTAAATGCGGCGGTATTGCTCCTTTGCTTAAATAATGAAAAAAGTCGTCTGTGTGCATATGCACAGATTTATCCATGTTCGATTCTTTTGCGACAATCGACGCAGTTGTTGTCTTTCCTGTTCCCGGCGAACCTGTAATCACAATAATTCTTCCTTGATTCATCTACATTCTCCCTCGCAATTCAGATTTACCGCTCTCTTTCTGATTTTGGAGCGTTTCTTCTCTCAAGATTGAAATGGGCGGGAAGCCATTTTAGGGCTTTCCCGCCTTGATTACCCTTTAGCAAAGACGGGCGGGACTGTCAACGGCGGCGCATGAAATGTGAACTGCACCCCAAAAGTTGGACAAGAAAGTCAACGAAAGGTGTGCAGTTCACAGCGCCGTTCATCTTGACCGTTGACTGGCTCGGCTGGCTTTGCTATCTCTCGATAAATTGTACCGAAATATTGAATTATTCTGGTACATACAAATAGCAACCTTTCACATGGTCATTTACAATTCCGATTGCCTGCATATACGCATATATAATCGTGCTGCCTACAAACTTAAAGCCTCGTTTTTTTAAGTCTTTACTGATTCTATCTGAAAGTGGCGTTGTTGCAGGAATGTCCGCTTCCGATTTGAAATGATTATGAATCGGTCTATTCTTAACATAAGACCAAATAAACTTATCAAAACTTCCGTATTCTTCTTGGATTTTGATAAATTGCTGTGCGTTTGTGATTGTCGACTTAATTTTTAATCTATTGCGAACAATATTGGGATTTTGCATTAACTCATCAATTTTAGTTTCGTCATAGAGAGCAATTTTTTGATAATCAAACTCGTTGAAGGCTTCCTTAAATGCAGCTCTTTTATTTAATATCGTCAGCCATGATAATCCGGCTTGCATACCTTCAAGAACCAACATTTCAAATAGTTTTCTATCATCATGAACGGGCTTTCCCCATTCCTCATCATGGTATTCTTTATAGAGTTCTGTGGTTGCCCACGAACATCTTTCTCTATCGTCTTTCTTCATGGTATCCTCCGTTTGTAAAATTTGTTTTTGTCGCCCACTTATTTTCTCCCCCGCTGTGGGTTTGGATTTTTCAGCAAGTCCGACTTCTGCGCAATCCGCTTCAGCCACTTCTTTTCTTCCTCGGACAGCTTCTTGTAATTCAGTTTAAGCCGCTTGCAGATAAACATCATAGCCGCCTGTTCCGGGTCGCTGCCCGGGCTGGCGGTTTCCTCGGCGGTCTGTAAGAAATCTTCCAGAGGATTGTCCTCCGGGACGCTGAAAAAATCGTCCTTGTGGGCTTCCCGCAGGTCAAAGGCTATCTTGTTTATATCCTGCTGTATCACATAGCGGCAAAAGCTGTCGTCGTCAATGTGGGCGGCGATAAGCTGTCTTAACTGCGGGTCGGTCAAGCCGGGATTGTACTGCTTCATAATGGTTGCGCTCATGGTGTCCACTATGGCGTTTGCAGTCTGCACCTGCTTCACCGCCACGCCGTTCACATAGATTTCAAGGTCAGCCATGAGCCGAGGAAAATCCGGGTGTGCCGCCAGTTCACACAAAAGGGAATTGTCCACCAGCCCGCTTTTCAATAGTTCAATCATATCATCACTCAAACGCAGGTCTGCAAGATCGGCGTTTGGGTGATTTTTTGTTTGGGAACGGCCCAGCAGATAATCAACGGTCACTTCATAAAACTTTGCCAACTCAATAAGGGCATAGTGGCTGATGTCCTTGAGATTGTCTCCCTCATAACTGCCTAAAGCGGACTTGGAGAGGTGGGTTTTCTCCGCAAGCTGTTCCAGCGTCAAGCCACGCTCCACACGCAGGTCTTTCAATCGTTCTTGTATGGATAACTCCATGCTCTCCCTCCTTGTTTGTTCAATAAACGGGAAATTAGTTTCCTCTGTATGTCGAATGAAAAATGACTTTCTTCCCTTTACTTTTTGCAAACGCAATTTCTTTGGAAACTTGATTTCCAATGTATCCTTGAATATCCACAACATAAATTGCATCGGAGAGTTCGATTTTACTATAATGCGCATTTTCAAGAGCAACCTGTTCCATAGGTGTAATGTCCAAATTATCTACATTATATACACATTGTAAAACATTCATATTATGTTTTGTTTCTAACAGAAATGCTATCCTTTGCATTTCTGTTTCAAATTTCATACTTCCACATATTGTAACTGTTTTCATCCTGTACCTCGTTCAATTAAGATTTGTCGTTCCGTTGTTTCCATTATACCACAATTCCGAGAGCGTGGAAATAGCCTGTTTTTTAAGCCGATTTCCTACCTCTTGGATATACGGGACGGGCGGTCATTTAGGTGTAGACTTAGGGTAGTTCATCGATGGACAGCACCTTGAAAACAGAATGACCGTCCGAAAAGGAATACCCCGGCTGGGGAAGCACCGCAAGGAGCCGGACTTCGGGACAAAATGGCGCTGTTGACAAAGTCTCGCAACAGCCCTCGCGGTATGTTATAATAAGAAAAAAGTCTGAGGTGATGGGATGCAGCTGGCGATACACATGGTAACAATCGAGGACTTA
>NZ_JBQKJP010000082.1:0-3554 GCF_052117205.1 Candidatus Agathobaculum pullicola
CCATTATGGAGAATATCTGGACTACATCAAGTTGTTAGTGGCGGCTGTTACTCAGACCGCACCGCGGCCGTTCTGCTCCGCACCAGCGGCCGCTGGCCGCCGCCGTATGCATATATGCTACATCGTCAATGTTCTCTTTGAATGTCAAGGTCATGAATTTTGTTTTATCATCAAAATTACAATCAATAATTCTTGCAAGTACCCAGCGCATATTTTCATAATGTTTCTGTTTGCGTTTTAGTGCGTCATAATGCTCCGAAGCGTTTTTTTCTTCCTTGTATTCTTGAATATCTAATTCTTTTTTCTTTTCTTTTTCCGTTTTAACTGTGTGAATGACCGGCTTGTCCAGATACTCCCAAACTTCAATGCTTGTAGGTGTTTCAATGATTTTCACATTGTAATAGTCCACCTTGCTTTTCAAAGTAAAACCCTCATAGTTTACTTCGAGAATACATTGAAAATTCTCCAGATGTTGTCCTATATATCAAGTTAAGTTACACAAGCCTGCGGGCTTGTGACACCTCATTCTTTTGTGTTTTTATCGCTCCGCTCAGTTATGCTCCGCAAACTGTGAAAACACAAAAGAAATGAGGTCTAATGATTTCCGTCTGATATATTTTGCTGATATTTTTTCAACTCCTCGATGAAATTAAATTTTTTGTAGTCCAAGTACGGCGCTTCAAATGATTTCGGCTTTGACCAACCTAAACCATCCAAATAAATATAACCGCCTCCCACAGCACTGATGGAAGATAAATCCTTAATATCCTCACCGAATACCATTCGATATGCTTCGCTGCTCATATTCCCTAGGGCAATCCGCACAGAAAGATTATCTCGCAGTTCGGTGGGAATATTATTGGCATTTGGCTGTTGTGTGCTTAAAACGCAAAATACACCCATTTCCCGCCCTTTCAAAATCACCTCGGTCAAGTTTGCCATAGTTTCTGCAAATACTTTTTTATCCGCACTGGCTCGGAACGCTCCCAATTCATCAAACAGAATAAAGATTGGATTTAGCTTGTAATCAACAAAAGAATATCCATATACAAAATGATCTGCGTTTTCCTTGTAGTCAATAAACCGTTGTTCCATTTTTTCTTTTACAATGCGGGATAGCTTGGCAATGTTGTTTACGTCACTTGCCACATATTCAGCCCCAAGAATACTTTTAAGGCTTGCAAGGTCTGAACGTTTCGGGTCACAGATATAAATATCAGCTTGCATTTTCTTCATCTCAATAATGAGGTAGTTTAAAAATGTTGTCTTGCCTGAACCCGTGACTCCTGCTAATAATAAGTGCGGTTGCTTCAAAATATTCCACGCTAAATTATTGCTCAAAGGCAGGATGGTTGTATTGTTATAAGCGGCGTTTGAATGATTGATAATGATGCGTCTGTCTTTATATCTGCTGAAAATATAATCGCAATAACTGATTGTATCAATCTTATTTTCCAGCGGTAAACCAAGTAAAGCAGATAAGGAAGTATCGAACTGGTTCATTTTGTCAGTATAGATATCCCCTTGTTTGTATGCTCTGATGATAATTTCTGTATCGTTTAAAAGGTAGCCGAATACTGCTGAATTGGAAACCACCTTCTCTCTATCAATGATTTCTGTCTGGCATAAATTATAAGACTGCAAGAAAAAATACAAATTTTTCTCTAACTTAATGTAAAAACGCTGCTTTCGATACCATAGCCACAGCCTTATTATGCCGAATAATATAACCGCAGACCACAAGTAGGAAAAGAACGAATATAAAAAAGAAGGGGAGAGGTTCTCCACCAGAAAACCTCTCCCGATAATTCCAATAAGGGTAGCAGTTATGCAGAAATACAACGGACTATTGACAGGTTTACAGTATAAGGATACGTTTTTGAATTTTTTCTTCTTTTTCATTTGGCAAAATCCACACTGTCGGCCTTAGCCGTAATACAAATTCCCTGTGTCTTGGAGTAATATGAGCCAACTTCCAAATTTGAAAATTTCACCGCTGTCCCAATCGGTATTCCCTCGCTATTTCCAATATCGACGAGAGGAATTTTATTTGAAACTTTTACACTCAACTTTTCCATTTTATGCGCCGGCAAAACTACCGAGTAACGGTATCCGTCCAGCTTATCAGTTCTTGCCCCGTCTTTATACTCATAACTAGGCGTAATGTCGGCAAGGAGAAAAGTTTCTCCAAGGCTGGTGGGATCTATGCGTAAATCTGTAATCTTTAATGGCATAATTTTAATTCCTCTTGGTTGCCCATTTACTTAATTAGTTCCAAACTTCACAAAATCCGGCCACTACCTTCACTAAATATGGATAGGAAAAGCCGCGTTCTCCGATTGTTTCTGCATATTGTTTATCTGCTACGGCTTTAAGTTTTGCAAACAATTCAGAATTTTGCGGCATACGCCCTTTAATCTTTTCGATAGATTCTTCCGTTGCGCTTTCGGCAAAACACTTATAGTCTACACGAAAATCATTTTTAATAAGAAGCTGAATTGGGTCAGGGTCATATGTAAAAGGCTCAATTTTACTTAACGCTTGTAAATTGTCTTTCGCCCATAAATACCAGTTATTTAGGATTTTTTTAGCGGTAGGAATATAGATCTTACATTTTTTTACACTTTCCATTTCAGCTACAAAATCATAAAAAGCACTATCGTATTCCACACCTTGGGTCATAGGCAGGTTTTCTGACTGAAAGATAGCAATCCGTTTAGCATACATCTGAGTAATTCCATAGTGTTCCTTTTCTACATGCTTAATAGTTGCAATCATTTCACTTGCTAACATTTTACTTTCCTCCTGTTCATAGCGAAACAACACTATTATGTTTTTTTAGTTTATTCATTATTGTTTTCCTCCTTTAAAAGTGTGAGATTGTCTGTTTCTTTAAGAATAGCGGCAAACAATATAAGTTTAATAACAAATGGTTTAAACATTTTCTTGGTAGAAAAAACGCTCATAAATTTATTTTGTAACTTCTCGATACCATCCAATACAGCTGCTTCTAAGTTTAAGGCTGTCTGCAAATCAGATATACTGTCATCATAATTTTTAGTAACATTAGGAATATCCATAGAATTGATTGCTTGCCAATCTATTCTATCTAAGTCGTTCTGAATAGCTTTATAGGCCATTCCTACCAAATAACCATTGGTAACTTTCGCTTTAGGGTCAGCGAATTTAATTTGTTTGTATTCCTGAATAGCCACCACTGTTGGTCTACTCAACCTCATTTGAATTCTCATTAAAATACTCCTTTCTTTAACGTATACTAAAATCTACCGAATACAACTGTCTTACTAAAATCAGTATAGCAAAAGGTAAGACATCTGTCAACTCTTTTTGCGGTTAAGAATTCCACCTTAGCTTTGCAACCTTTTTGCAACCAATACAAGAAAATACAACTAAATAATCTGTTGTCAAATTATTTCAAACCCTTTGGAGTAGTACCCTGTAAGTGCAGTCGCAAATTCCCCAAAAATCTGTTAAACTGAACGAACAGAGACGGAGGGGATCGCAATGAAACGTTACAGCAAAGAATTTAAGGA
>NZ_JBQKJP010000083.1:0-3407 GCF_052117205.1 Candidatus Agathobaculum pullicola
AAACTTGAATTTATTTTAAGCTATCACGTTTTACCTTCTTAAGCCTTACTATCATTACCATAGGAATTTCTTTGTTGGTTTTAAAACATTCTTCATAAAATCCATCAATGACAAATCCAGCTCTAAAACAAAGGTTAAAAATATCTTGTATGGAACGATGATAATAAATCTGCTCTTTCGGTTGCCCTTCAATCGCTATATCATAGTAACTGTGCGGTGTCATATATTTTTCAGTCAACGTGACAAAACAAGGGTGTTGCGTTGCAAAGACAAAAATTCCGCTTTCCTGCAACAGTTCATAAACAGCCATAAGAAGTGGTTCAATATCCGTAATATCCATAATTGCCATATTAGAAACTGCTTTCGTAAAGGCTCGATTTCTTTTTAATTCTAATATACTTTTTCTATCGGTCGCATCCGCCACACAAAATTCAATTTGTTTTGCATATTGTGATTGCCGTCTTTTAGCCAATTCTATCATTTTTTTGCTGTAATCAAAAGCGACAACCGAAGCGCCTCTTTGTGCAAGATACGAAGAATAATTTCCATTGCCACACGCAATATCCAAAATGTAATCCGCAGGATTAGGAGATAGAAGTTCCGTTACTTTGGGACGCACTACCTCTCTGTGAAATTCATTAGATTCGTCACCCATTGCATTATCCCAAAATTGTGCGTTCTCCTCCCAGATTTTTTTACTTTCCTCTGTTCCCATGTTCTCTCCCACTCCCCAAATTTGCTTTTTTGCTTCCATTAAATCTTCCTTACTATATTCCATTGTTACCCTCCATAACTTCTGATTGTTGCCGTCTTGACGATTATGTATCTTTACATTACCTTCTGAAACATATGGCGCACCTTGTCCAGGCGGCTGTTTGGACGGCGGGGCTGGATGACCGGCTGACCGACAGCGGCCTGATATCCTTTCAGCTCTGTAAGGCATACGCTCCGCCCGTTGGTGTAAAAGGCCAGATCAGTACGGTATGCCTGTATACAGCGGGCGGGAATCTCGCCAGTAAAGACAACTTCATCCTTTTTTACCTGGGCCGTTTCGATGGTGGCACAGTATTTCGGTGCATCATGATAAGCCCTGGAAAGGTATTCCTGGGGCGCATAGAGGATGAAGGAGAGATAAGGTTCCAGCAGCTGCGTCCCCGATTCCTTCAATGCCTGTTCCAATACAATCGGGGCCAATGAGCGGAAGTCCGCCGGCGTGCTGACCGGACTGTAATAAAGCCCGTATTCAAAGCAAATCTTACAGTCCGTTACGTTCCAGCCGAACAAGCCCTGCTCCAGCCCGTAACGGATACCATCCCTGACAGCGTTTTGAAAACTCTGGTTCAAGTATCCCAGCGAAACCCGGCTCTCGTATTGTACACCGGAGCCAAGCGAGAGTGGTGTAACAGACAGTCCTATGGATGCCCAAAACGGGTTGGGCGGCACCTCGATATGGATGGTGTGGCTGGCTGCTTTGAGCGGCCGCTCCATATAAATGACGGAGGGTTCCTTTACCACTGTTTCAAGCTTGTATTTTTCCGACAGCAAAGCGGAAACAACCTCCAACTGCACCCGGCCCAAAAAAGAAAGAATGATCTCATGGGTGATGGAATCCACTTCGCAACGCAAAAGCGGGTCAGTATCCGCAAGTTGCGTAAGAGCGTCCAGCAGCCGTTCTCTTTGCGCTGCCGTTTTCGGCGCAATCGTCGTCCGCAGCATGGGGAGGGGGTCCTCGCGCCACCTTTTACGAGGGAGCCGGGTTTGGTCCCCTAATACATCGTTTAACCTCACGCTGTCGCTGGGAAGGATAACAATTTCACCCTGATAAGCGGTGTCTGTCCGAACAATTTCCCCTTTGGATGGAATACGCATCTCTGTGATTTTCAGCTTTTCTCTCCCGGCCAGGGCCACCGTATCCCGCAGGCGCAGCGTTCCGCTGTATAACCGTAGATAGACACGCCGCTGGCCGCAATCGGTGTACTCAACCTTGAAAACGCTGCCGCATAGGGCGGCGCCCCCCTGTTCCCCAATCGGTTGGAACAGCCCTGTCACCGCATCCATCAACGGTTGAATGCCAAGGCCATTTTTGGCGCTGCCATGATAGACTGGGAACAGGGAGGCGTCTTGAACCCGCTGCTGTTCCTCCCGCGCAAGTTTTTCCCGGCTGATTGGTTCTCCTGCGATATACTTTTCCAATAATTCATCGTTATTTTCGATGACCGCATCCCATGCTTCTATGTCGGTATTTTCCTCCAGGACTATTTCCGGGGACAGCGACACCGTCTGCTTGATGATAATATCGGCGGAGAGCTTATCCCGAACAGACTGAACCACGCTCTGCAAATCAACGCCAGCCTGGTCGATCTTGTTGATAAAGATAACGGTGGGAATGTTCATTTTCCGCAGGGCATGGAACAGAATACGGGTCTGGGCCTGCACGCCATCTTTAGCGGAGATCACCAAGATGGCCCCATCTAAAACAGCCAAAGAGCGGTACACCTCCGCCAAAAAATCCATGTGGCCGGGCGTATCCACAATGTTAACTTTACATCTGTGCCACTGGAAGGAAGTGACTGCCGCTTGAATGGTAATCCCACGCTGCCGCTCCAAAAACATGGTGTCCGTCCTCGTTGTCCCTTTTTCGACGCTCCCCGGTTCTGAAATGGCTCCGCTGGCATATAGCAGGCTCTCCGTCAAGGTCGTCTTTCCAGCGTCTACATGGGCAAGAATTCCAATATTGATTATTTTCATGTGATTGTCCTCCCTTTACAGCCCCAAAGGGCATAAAAATCCCCAGCAGTAAAATACTTTTACCACTGGGGATTATAAGTTGCGGACATACACATATACAGCATACACCTGTTTGTGATTGCTGTTTTTGGGGATATGTCAAAATTGATAAGGCAAAAGTATTCTTAAATTGGGTACAAAAAACTAAGCCCCTACAAAAGGAGCTATCATAATCCTTTGTTCCCACTATTTGATTATAGTTTTATTTAAGAATACCTTGCCGCATATTTTTTACTCCTTTTCTGGATTAAATCATTGTATCACATCAGTTTTAGGAAAGCAAGTACCTAAAAGAAATTTTTCTTCCCCTTATATGTAACAATCATACCGGCTTCCTAGCGTTCAGAATGTTTTCTGCTGTCTGCTGTGGTGTTTGGTTGGAATTGTCCAACCAAAAGCCGATCCGTGGTGTTGTCTGCATTTTACTAAATACAAATTCAATGTATACAGAAAGATATAAGGAGTGGGAGGGATTCCGCCGTAGTTGGCATTGTAGGAAAATCCAAAAGTTTAGATTTTCCCACAATGCTTATCTTTTGGTCTTTGGTTCGGAATAGTGTAGTGCTGGCGGTCTATCTCTTGTTTTCGGTTGCTTGCTTCCTTACCGTACATGAGCATTC
>NZ_JBQKJP010000084.1:0-3241 GCF_052117205.1 Candidatus Agathobaculum pullicola
TATGGCCCCCTCTCGTCAAGTTAAGTGTAGCAACTCAACTTTAACCGATGAGGCCTTATCCTTCATCCCTTTTTTATTCAACTGTCCAAGATGTATTGTACTCCTACAAAGCATAGAGTTTCATTATGGAAACATTGCTTGCTGTTTCACGGGAAATTTGTTACAATACATATATATACGTTTAAAATCGCAATAATGGAGTGATATACCATGAGCAACCCGATTATTACCATCGAAATGGAGCAGGGCGGCGTGATTCGCGCGGAGCTGTATCCTGAGGTCGCCCCTAATACGGTTCGCAATTTTATTTCCCTGATTGAAAAGGGCTTTTATAACGGCACGATTTTTCACCGCGTCATTCCGGGCTTCATGATCCAGGGCGGCGACCCGGATGGCACCGGCATGGGTGGCCCGGGTTATGAAATTCGTGGCGAATTTACTGCAAACGGCTTTCAAAATGATTTGAACCATACCCGCGGCGTGCTTTCCATGGCGCGCACAATGGCGCCGGATTCCGCGGGTAGCCAGTTCTTCATCATGACAGAGGATTCGCCCCACCTTGACGGTCAGTATGCCTCCTTCGGCATGGTTATTGAAGGCATGGATGTGGTGGATGGCATTGTCAACGCCCCGCGCGACTGGCATGACCGCCCCCGTCAGGAACAGAAAATGAAAACCGTCACCGTCGATACGATGGGTGTGGAGTACGAGCAGCCAGAAACCCTGTAAGCAGAAAGAAGGGGAACGGTATTGTATTATACCAATAAAGAGATTTTTGTCCTGTCCTCGGTCGGCTGTATGGACACCGAACCGGACGGGCTGGAATCCATCCTCGCCGGAAATGAAGAGGGAGCCAAGGGCTGCTGTCTGTCAGTGGATATGACCGCGGACGGCATTGCAGTGCTTTCGTCGGATGGCTATTGCGTGGCGGCGGACGGCACACGGATGAGCATTGCCGATTTCAGCTATACGGAGCTGCATCAGGTGGCGCCGCAGCTCATTCCGGCCGGACAGGCCATTGAGCTGGCGCGTACCTGTCAGGCCAAAATTGCGATAACGGTACATAACCAGACGCTGCTGCCGCAGCTGCGCATGACGCTGCGGCATGTGAACTATCTGGACGATACGATTTTTGTCGGTTTAGGATTGGTAGAGGCGGCTCGCATCGCAGTTGCCAATCCGGATTTGCACATTATGGGTGAGCTGCCCGCGCTGCCGGACAATGTCGACGCATTGGTACAGGCGGCACAGACGACCGGCTTGTTTGGCATACGCGCTGCCGCAGGGGACTTGACACCGAGATTGGTCAATGCCTGCAGACAGGCAGGCTTGTTTACCATGAGTTTGCCGACCAACAACGAGCGCACGCTGGCCGGACTCATCCACCGTGGGGTCAACTTTATCGAAACCGGACGGCCGGACGTTACCTCCATGCTATTGCCGGCGGGTGAGTCCGAGCCGCATCCGTTTCCGCTCATACGGTATTGAACGAGCAAGGCGCGCGCGATGAGGGCGCTGCTCCATATTGGGAAAAAGCGGGGCGTCTGTTCCCAGCTTTTGCGATAACAGGCCGCGTAAGCGACCTGTTTTCTGTATCAGGCAGCAGGAAAGGATGCTGCCGCGCCGCTTGATCGGCGCACGCAAGGGGGAAGGAGAAATGAGGTATTTCACACGGCTGCTGCGCGTGCTGACGGTATTCTGTCTGGCAAACTATCTGCTGCTGTTCACCGAGGTGATGCCGCTGCCCGGCCTGCCTGCGGCGGGTGTGCTGCTCGCGCTGCTGGTTGGTTATTTGGTTATCCATATTCGGCCGTGTCGCGCGCCGGGTGCGACGCGCCGTATGCGTGTGCTGTTGGGCGGCTATGAGCTGCTGCTGACAGCGTTTTTGTCCATTGCGGCAACCGGTGCACTGTGGCTGACGCTGTATAGCACCGGCGGACTGAACGACCGCATGCCCGGCCTGCCACGGTGGGTGCCCGTTGTCGTTGACCTGCTGATAGGGCTGCCTGTGATAGGGCTGCTGGTGCTGAACGGCTTTTTCCGCGTGCTTGTCACTTGCAATCGGCTGCGTATCGTCTGGCGTGTGCTGCTGCTGTTTGGCTGGTGGATACCGGTGTTTAACCTGTACCTGTTTTACCGCGTGCTGCGCGCGGCGCACAACGAATATTACTTCAACCTCGGACGGCTCGAGCGCGAAGCCGTTCATGCCGAAAATGAGGATTGCCGTACCAAATACCCGATTATGCTGGTACACGGCATCTTTTTCCGGGACTGGCAGCATGTCAACTATTGGGGCCGTATCCCGCAGGCCCTACAGAAATGCGGCGCGACGCTGTATTACGGCGGGCAGCAGTCTGCCGCGCCGGTGGCTGTATCGGCCGCCGAGCTCAAGGCGCGCATCGAGGCCGTGCTGGCCGAGACTGGGGCGGAAAAGATCAATCTGATTGCACACTCCAAGGGCGGGCTGGACAGCCGCTATGCGATCTCGCGGCTGGGGCTTGCACCGTATGTCGCCTCGCTGACCACGATCAACACCCCGCACCGCGGCTGTGTGTTCGCCCAGCACCTGCTGGAGACGCTGCCGAAGGGCGTACTGCATTGGATGGAGCGTCGCTATAACGCAATCTTCCATGCGCTGGGTGATACAAAGCCGGATTTTATGGGCGGCGTGCGCGATCTGGCGGCCGACGCCTGCGCCGCGTTCAACGATAAGACGCCTGATGCCGACGGGGTCTGCTACCAGAGTGTGATGAGCACGATGCGCAGCCCGAAAAGCGCTTGCTTTCCGCTGAATCTGACCTGGAGGCTGGTCAATCGCTATGACAAGGAGCCGAATGACGGCTTGGTTGCGCGCTCCTCAGCCGAATGGGGGCATTTTCTCGGCAACCTGACCGTGCCGGGCAAGCGGGGCATCTCCCATGGCGACGTGATCGACCTGATGCGTGAGGACATTACGGGCTTCGATGTGCGTGAGTTTTATATCGAGCTGGTTCGCGGTCTGAAAAAGCGCGGGCTGTGAAGCGAAGCCCGGCGCACGGGCTGTCATACCCACTCCACAAAGCAGCCGCATCCGTGCGGCTCTTTTTTTGTTCTGCGCGTCAACTTAGGCAAGGTCGCGCAGACTGCGGCGTTTTTGTAGGTTTGTCAAACATATTGGACAGAGAACTCTAAGGGAGAAAACCAACCTAGAGGCCTCATGGGAAAGTTGTTGGAGTGGCGATTATGGATAGCGAGCTGCTTG
>NZ_JBQKJP010000085.1:0-2690 GCF_052117205.1 Candidatus Agathobaculum pullicola
AAGTCCTCGATTGTTACCATGTGTATCGCCAGCTGCATCCCATCACCTCAGACTTTTTTCTTATTATAACATACCGCGAGGGCTGTTGCGAGACTTTGTCAACAGCGCCAAAATGTCCCAAACTGTTTACTATCGTGCGGCTCGGGCGATATATCCCGCGTCGCCGCATATTGTTCAGAACAGCCGGGAGCTGTCTGTCAAGGGTGCATAGCACCGCCGTTATAAGGCGGCTTACCCTTGACTGACGGCCCCGGCTACTCTATTTTCTGACGGCGTGACGGGGGCATATCCTCCAGAGCCGCCCCCGTTCCCAAGATTGGGAAAGGGCGGAGGATAGGGTTGAACACCAAGGAGGTTTTACTTATGAATTTTACCAACAGCCCCTATGAGCGCATAATGAAAGAAGTCTCTCGTTATGAGAAGCTCACCCCACAGAAGGCACCGGAATGATCGCCTTGCGCGGGGTGTTCTTATTGGCGAGGGATTACCTGTGTTTTCTGCTACTGGAAGTACTTCAAAGAGAAGAGCTGATATGTTAGCATTTGGCCCTAAACGACGCCCAGTTTACAGGAGGTTCCGGCCACGGTCTTGGTGGGGCAATATAATTTTTTTACCTACCCATGATTTTCTAAAATACTGCTAACATTTTGCGCAAGAGCGACGGAGGTGCTGCGTGGAAAACTAAGCTGTAAAACCACCCCATCTGCAAGGGCCTGTGGGCACCGTTTTAGAGAGGCTAATGCAATTTCCTTACTTGCTTATTTTGGACGAAACACTTTCCACATCTGAGGAACTGGGGACGGGTGAGCCACTCCACCAGTTTTTCTCTTTGGGATAATTTGTCCCAAAGTTAAGGCCCTTGGGCCGCAGACAATTACATCGGGGTCCCCCGCCGAAGCCCAGCGCCAGCGGGTTCGGTGGGGAGAGGAGGCTCCCCAACAAGCGTTTTTGCGGCCCTCTCGGGCTGCAAAAATAGCAAGTGTGGCCACACTTGCCCTGCTTGCCGTTAGTGTACCTCTATATAGCTCCTATGGATTTGGCGGAACATTTCCGCCTTTTCTTCGTTGACTTTTGATATAAATTATAGTATTATATTTTATAGTAAAGGAGGATGATATTTGTGTCGTACATTGATTTAGTGATTCTGGGGATCGTGCTGGAAAAGCCCCAAAGTGCCTATGACATTCAAAAAGATATTGAGTACCACAATTTCTCCCGCTGGACAAAAATCAGCATCCCATCTGTCTACAAAAAAGTGCTCCAACTAAAAGAAAAAGGCTATCTTACGAGCGATGTGGTAAAAGGAGAGCGTTTTGCGGAAAAGGCAATTTACTCGATTACCGATGCCGGGAAAGCCTGCTTTGAAACGCTGATGGACACTATCGCTGAACAGAATGTGCCGCTTACCTTTGACTTCAATGTGGTGATTGCGAACCTCAACAAAATGGATCGCCCTCATGCCCGAGCCCTTGTTAGCAAACTGCGGAAAAGTATTCTTGCATCTGCGGAAAGAAACGAGGGGTATGCACAGCAGTACGCCGACATTCCCTTGGTTGGCCAGACAATCTTTGACCAGCAGCGCCTTTTGTATCAAGCACTGTTAGCATGGTTAGATTCCTTTTCGGCCCAGTTTTCCGAAGAGGAAAACGCCTTGTAATGGCACGAAGTACCTTAACGGTATTCTTTGAAAATCCATTTTGGGTCGGGGTCTATGAGCGTATTGATGGTGATCAGTATGAGGTTTGCAAAATTACTTTTGGAGCGGAGCCAAAGGACTATGAGGTATGGGATTTCCTACTCAAAAATTGGAGCAAGCTGAAATTCAGTCCACCCATCAAAGCAGAACGAGTTGACGAGCGGAAAATAAATCCCAAACGGATGCAGCGGGAGATCCACAGCAAGCTGCAGGAGCCCGGGATTGGTACAAAGGCACAGCAGGCATTGAAATTGCAGCATGAACAAAACAAATTGGAGCGTAAAACCATAAGCCGTGAGCAGCGGAAAGCAGAAAAAGAACGGCAATATGAATTGCGTCAGCAGAAAAAGCGGGACAAACATCGGGGACGCTGAATGGGGGTGAACAACACGGAAAACCGAGATTGGATTTTATGCCCGGCGTGCGGCAGCAAAACACGCCTGCAAATACGGTCAGATACCGAACTGATACACTTTCCTCTGTACTGTCCCAAGTGCAAGAAAGAGTCATTGATCAATGTAAAACAGCAAACGGTATTGGTTATCAAAGAGCCAGACGCTTTGACGCAGAGCCGATAACACAGGAGCAAGTCTTGATGTTGTCGGCTTTTTCATGTCTATATCGCTTTATTATCTGCCCGGCGGCAGAAAAGAAAAAAACGCCGTGCCAGATCATTCACTATGCCCTAAGGCAGGACACGGCAGTATCCGGGAGGTATCGCCGTGTCCTTTTTCTTTTTCCATCCGCCTAATCTGTCAAAAAAAGCCCGTCCGCACTATGGGGACAGTCTGTCAACGGATACGAAATATGGCAGTACTTAAATGAATTTGTCGTTTCATGCGCTTGCGTGTCGCCTTGCCACGCAGGCGCTTTTCATTACTTTGGGACAAGTTGGCGCTGTTGACAAATCCCAGTTTATCCTCGTTTGGGTAAATAAAAAAGACGCCCACTGGCGTCATCCGGCGTATTTTATCATCCGTTTCAGGTTCAATGC
>NZ_JBQKJP010000086.1:0-2594 GCF_052117205.1 Candidatus Agathobaculum pullicola
TGCATACGGCGGCGGCCAGCGGCCGCTGGTGCGGAGCAGAACGGCCGCGGTGCGGTCTGAGTAACAGCCGCCACTAACAACTTGATGTAGTCCAGATATTCTCCATAATGGTGGTATCCGCAACAGCGGAAATTCACTATTAGGAGGGTAATGGATGTTAGACTACAAGGACATCATTACAAAACATTGCGCATTGGGGATGACTGGTAGCGCAATTGCCGAAACCCTCGGCGTCAGCAAATCGGGGGTAAATGACTTTCTGCGTGCATTCAAGGCGTGCAAAGATTTGAAGTATCCGCTGCCCAAGGGAATCACCAACTACGGCATTGCTGCGGTCGTCTATCCACGGAAACCTACCACTCATGTTGGACGGGATGTCTCCTATGAACTGCCGGATTACGAGGCGGTTTCAAAGGATATGTCTTCCCGGAAGAACATGACCCTCAAGGTTCTCTGGAATCGGTATGTGAAGAAGTGTCGGGACAGCGGTCTAAAGTTCTACTCGTATCGGCAGTTCTGTGAGAACTACGCCAAGTGGTGCGAGGAAAATAAGGAGACTCTGCATTTCAATGCCGTCATTGGCCAGAAGATGGAAGTGGATTTTGCCGGGAAAACCTTTCAGATGGTAGATCCGCTTACCGGTGAGGTAGTGGAGATCGTTGTCTTCGTAGCAGTTCTTCCGTATTCCCAGTACATTTATGCCGAGGGAATGGTCTCCACCAAGGAGCCTCAGTGGATTGCCGTCAACAACAATGCCCTGGCATACTTCGGCGGCGTTCCGGCGCTGGTCATCTGCGACAACTGCAAGCAAGCCGTTATTGCCAACCGGGACTGGATCGCCCCGGAGTTGAACAAGGATTACGCAGAATGGGCTGAGCACAACCACACGGTTATCCTGCCTGCCAAAGTTAAGAAACCCAAGTACAAGAGTTCCGTGGAGAATGCCGTTGGCATCTTGGAAAAGGGATTCTTTCACGACATGGAGGAGATGGACTACTTCAGTTTGGAGCAGTTCAACCGAGACCTCTGGAAGCATCTGGACAAGCTCAACAGCGCTCCTTTTACCAAGAAACCTCACAGCCGGCGCTATTATTGGGACGAGGAGCGCCGAGAGTTAATGCCGCTGCCTCCTGTACCGTATGAATACATGGAGCGCAGGACGGCCAAGGTTTCCTCGGATTACCATGTTCGCTTCGACAACGCTTATTACAGCGTAGACCGAGCCTATCTGCACAAAGAAGTCCTCATCCGGGCATCTGCTGCCACGGTGAAGATTTTCTCCAAAGAAGGGGCATTTATCTGCGAATGGCCCAGAGCCACCGCCAAGAGTCAGTGGTCTACGGATCCAAATCATCTCCCGGCCAACTACAGGGAACTTTCCGAGTGGAACGGGACCTATTTCATCCGGAAGGCCATGACCGTTGGCCCCAACACCGAAGCGGTGATTAAGCGCATTCTTGCCAGCCGCAAACTGGAGGTACAGACCTACCGGATGTGTCAGGGTGTTCTGAGTTTCACCAGAAAATACAGCAAACAGGCGCTGGAAGAGACTTGTGCTCAGGCTTTGGAACTGGGAAAGGTGAATTACACTTTTATTAAAAATACAATTCCTGTTGTTGCTGAAGATCTTGGTGTTTCCGGCTACAACACCAGGGCAAATGAAGAACGCAACAAGGGTGCTTTCGTTATGGACGCCGAGTCCATGGACATTGACCGGCTTCTCTCCCGCAGCCAGAGCCTGGCCCAGTCCAAAGGGAAGGGCGGTGACAAATAATGCTCACCGGAAAAGTTCTTTTTAACACCCTTCTGGCTGAACTAAACGAAATGGGACTGCCCGGTATGTCTGCCACGCTGGACGAAATGTACCGGTCTCCTGATTTTCTGGAACTCGACCCGTTGATGGCGATTGCCACCCTCGTGGAGCCGGAGTACCAGAAGAAGATGAACAAACGCATCCAGAGCCGTCTGCGCAGCGCACATCTGCGAGGGTGTCCGCAGGAACTCACCAACTGTGTTGATTCAGCCGAGCGTGAGTACCTGCCCCGTGGAATTACCGAAACGCTGTCCACGCTGGACTTCATTGACTCTGGCCTGAACGTGTGTATCCTGGGCCCCTCTGACAGCGGCAAATCCTATCTGGCCAAGGCACTGGGCATTGTTGCCTGCAACAACTACAAGGTGGAATACCACCATTGCGAAACTCTTCTGGAAACTCTGGTAGCGCTCAAGGCGCAGGATTATTCCAAGTACCAGAAACGACTGAAGAAGATTTGCGGTGCTGCTCTGCTCATCCTGGACGACTTCCTGCTGCATACCATTACAGACGAACGCGAGGTGAAGGTCCTGTTTGAAATCTTGGAGAAACGATGCGAGATTAACCTAAGCACCATCATCTGCTCGCAACGGGAACCGGCCAGTTGGAGCTCCATGATCCTCAATGACGAGGTGTCTGCCAACGCCATCCTAAAGCGGGCAACAAAGCACTACACCGTGGTGATTAAACCTAATATAACTGACTAATTTCGGCCGCTGCTTAAACCGCACAGCGGCCGCTGGACCACCGCACCAACGGCCGCTGTGTGCCGCAGAATGCA
>NZ_JBQKJP010000087.1:0-2488 GCF_052117205.1 Candidatus Agathobaculum pullicola
GTTTCAGCACATCGGCTTTATATTCTTCCGTGTATTTCTGCCCCATCTATGACACCCTTTCTTGAATTCATTATATCACCTTGGGTGTGCGGTTTTATTGTATCACTCCAAATTGAAGCGTACATGCTTTGGTATCGGGATGAGCGAATTAAGCTATCTCTCGGTGGATTGAGCCCGGCAGAATTCAGAAGTAAAATGGGGATTGCCATTTAGTCCAATAAAATGTCCGCCCCCCTTATCAAATGCCCGTCGAGAGAAGAACCGTGAGCTGCTGCAGATGGCAAATATCGGCAGCATGGATGACATCCAGAATCCATTCAAAGAGACCATTGCTGAGTTCATGGAGAATGGTCTGGAAGCAAAGCCGGATGACGAGCTGGGCTACAGCAAATACGACTACAGGAACAAGGCCACAGATAACAGCCGCAACGGGCACAGTGGCAAGGCTTTGGTGAAGTGGATGTGTCGATTCCCCGAGACCGGAAGGGGGAATTTGAGCCCCAGGTGCTGAAAAAGAACCAGACCAGCATCGCCAGGACATTGAGGAGAAAATCCTGTCCATGTACGCCAAGGGTATGACCACCAGCGATATTGAAGCTCACATTCAAGACATCTACGGCATTTCCGTCTCGGACAGCACGGTCAGCCGAATCACAGACAAAATTCTGCCCATCGCCAAAGAGTGGCAGCAACGGACTTTGTGGCCCATCTACGCCGTAGTATTTCTGGATGCAATCCACTATCATGTCCGCAGCGTAGAGGATATTTTCATTGCCTGCATCAACAATTTGGCGGGATTTGATGCAGCGATCCACACCACCTTCCCACAGACTGAGATCGAGAACTGCATCATCCACCAGCTGTGCAATTCCAGCAGGTATGTGTCCTACAAGGACCTGAAGTCCCTTATGGCCGACTTGAAGACGGTCTATGCCGCTGTAAACGAGTAGGCAGTCCTGGATGCTCTGGACATCTTTGGGGAGCGTTGGGACAAGAAATATCCGAAAATCTCCCAGTCCTGAAGGGCTAACTGGGCCAATCTCAGCACCTATTTCAAATACCCGCAGGAGGTGCGCAGGCTGATTCATACCACCAATGCCATCGAGGGTTTTAACCGCCAGTTACGCAAGGTGACCAAGGCCAAGTCGGTCTTTCCCACCGATGAAAGCCTGCTGAAAATGCTGTATCTGGCTATGATAGATATTACGAAAAAATGGACTGGATGGCGGCAAGACTGGAGCCTGATCCACGCCCATATGTCCGTCTACTTTGCCGAGCGTATGCCCGAGTAACACCGCCGTAGCCGGATGTCAAGAACAAGGTAAACGGCTCCACCGCCCTTGACTTCCGGCCCTACCAACGTTATGTTGTTAAAAAGGCGGCAGCCGGATTTTCCCCGGCTACCGCCCTGAATAAATTTTGCTCTATTCGGACCAAAACAGAGTTTACACGAAATTTTAGATTGACCCTATGTTATCTGGTAATACTACTGCTAATATAGCATTGCTATGACTGGTTCGATCATTTCTCGAAGTTTCACGAAGGGAATATTCAATTTCCCATGGAATCCACTGTGACCGTTGCCTTGATCCGGGATTTTCATGTTAGGTGATATTAAAACGATCCTCAGTGTGCTGTTATAAATTTTATCCTTTAGTTGACTCCATATATAATTATCGCTTTTGTTTGACAAGTCTTCCTCATTATCTTCTCTCTTATATATATGATCCGTTTTTGGTGGTATAGTCGACTCTATATAATCAACATAGTCCCTGCGCCGTGTAAAATGTTCGACTCCCGGGAGGGGGTCTAACATCTCCTTCTTTATATTCGTACGATACAAAATTTTGTTTCCCATAGGCGGATACCCCCAATAGTCTATTTTACATACTTTAGTGAAGAGATTTGATAAAAAATGAAATTGAAATTAGCACCATGGGAATATAGATTGGAATTAGAGTTTTTGTAAACATAATTTGGAAAACACATGGTTCTTTACGAGATTTCTTATCATTATCGAGTAACCACATTTTTTCATTATATGGATTTAAATCATAATAAAACTTATCGCTGTTTGTTCGGTTTTCTATTACCCATTCATACTTCCAGCGATAAAGCAGTTCCATTTTCAAAAAAAAGGCATCTAAATACCAGAAACATAAAGTTGCAAGTACGCCTATTATAGATAGCATCTGCATATCTACTCTTTCTGGTAGTAATGCAAGTACAACTGCAACCAATGTAATTGTCCATCCTTTTACAACAAAAGAATTTTGAGCCATACGGTTGATGCACGATTGAATCAAGTCTATTTCCTTGAGCAATATTTCGTTTTGTTGGGCCATAGTATTTGCCTCCTTATATCTGCGGCTTTCATGTGTAGGTTTGTCAAACATATTGGACAGAGAACTCTAAGGGAGAAAACCAACCTAGAGGCCTCATGGGAAAGTTGTTGGAGTGGCGATTATGGATAGCGAGCTGCTTGGCG
>NZ_JBQKJP010000088.1:0-2298 GCF_052117205.1 Candidatus Agathobaculum pullicola
CCGACCCGTCCTTTCAAGCAGTCCCGTATAATCTCGATCTTTTTCTCTATGCTAAGTTTCTGTTTTTGTGGCATAACAATGCTCCCTCCATGATTGACAGTGTTTTATTTCACTGTCTCTCATAAAGGGAGCATATCACTTCGCAGACAACAAGCCCTTTTGGTTGCTTGAACGATTTTATCTTATAAAAATTATCTAACTTTTTAGAAGCCTTTACCCGCAGACTACCAATGGATCACTTTTCTGCTTTAGGATCGGTAATCACTTCTTTGAACGAAGTCGCCAAGCCGGCAAGTGCCTGAATTTCACTGGGAATAATTATTTTTGTGGACTTTCCATCCGCTGCAGCACTGAACGCCTCCAGCGATTTCAGCTTGATAACCTGCTCAGTCGGAGCTGCATCATTCAGCATTGCGATAGAATCGGCCAACGCCTTTTGTACGGTCAGCAGTGCTTCCGCCTCACCTTCCGCCTCCTTGATCTTCGCCAGACGATTCGCTTCCGCAGCAAGAACCGTTGCTTCCTTTTCACCTTCTGCCACCAGAATCGCGGACTGCTTTTTGCCTTCCGCAACCAGAATAGATTCGCGGCGCTCACGCTCTGCTTTCATCTGCTTTTCCATGGATTCCTGAATTGCAGCCGGCGGAATGATGTTTTTCAATTCCACACGATTTACCTTAATACCCCAGGCATCCGTCGCTTCATCCAAAATAGCACGCATTTTGGTGTTGATAATATCACGGCTGGTTAGCGTCTGATCCAACTCCAAATCACCGATAATATTTCGAAGCGTTGTAGCCGTCAAATTTTCGATCGCGGCCATCGGGCTTTCAATACCGTAAGTGAACAATTTGGGGTCGGTAATCTGAAAATATACCACTGTATCAATCTGCATTGTGACATTATCTTTCGTAATAACCGGCTGCGGAGGAAAATCCACTACCTGCTCTTTCAAAGTTACCCTACGGGCAACTCGCTCGAAAAGCGGTACCTTGACATGCAGACCAGTATTCCATGTGCACTTGTATGTCCCCAGACGCTCTACAATATACGCCTTTGCCTGTGGTACAATGACGATATTGCTTGCCAGAAATGCAATCAAAAGAATGGCTAAGACAATCCAAAGTCCATAAATTAAAAACGGCATACTATTCTCCTTTACTCTACAAAAATTTCATCCTACCCTTTGCACCATGGCTTTCACACCACGGATTGCAACCACTTTCACTGTCACGCCTTTCTCAATGACAGAATCGTCGATACTGCGCGCTGTCCAGATTGACCCCAAAATTTTGACTGCGCCAGTTTCGTGGACATTGTCAATCTGTTCTGTAACAATCGCAGTTTCACCAATGATGCGGTCTGCATTGGTTGGCTCATTCTTTGTTTTTAAAAATTTCCGGCAAAACGGGCGAACCAACGCAAGCAATGCCGCAGAAAATAAAACAAAAATAATCAGTTGAGAGGAGACCTCCAACGAAAGGCTGGCTGCAATCAATGCAGCAACACCGCCCACAGCAAACCATATGGCAGATAAATCCAATGTAAAAGCCTCTACAGCAACACATATGATGATGACAGCCATCCAGACATACAGGCTGTTAATTCCAAACAGCATCTGGTGATCCCTCCATTGCAATAAATCTAAATACGAAAGCCGAGGCTCGCTATAGTGGAAATATGAATAGCCGCGTTGGCATCGATATTTCCCAAAAGCATGATCGCCGTCACGCAGCCTTTAAAGCGATAGTGGTCTCGCCCTTTTTGAGACGCAGACACACCGTCAGCCAACTAAGCAAGTTGACATCTGCGCTCACCCCCGGCACATGGCTGCGGTTCACGATGTGCGTCGGTTATGCCCTCCAAAACTATGGTTACTTTTTCCCGCACTGATGTCCTTATCAATAGCCGGAATCGACATCCTTCCGCAAACAAACTCCTGCATATCTATATACGCCTCGGCAACTACCTAACGGGACGCGATAGAACCATCTAATACCATGCTAAACATTGTTGCATCCGAGCGCTGTTTCAATTTTACAGCACTCCGCGATCAGATTTTATACGCCCATTCTATGCACTAAGAAAACTTAAAAGCCATACGTGACTTTTATTGGGAGGTCTTTGAAACAGTATAGCATGAACCAATAAAAATGTACAGTAAAACTATGATTTCCAAATACTCATCTTGTAGGAGTACAATACATCTTGGACAGTTGAATAAAAAAGGGATGAAGGATAAGGCCTCATCGGTTAAAGTTGAGTTGCTACACTTAACTTGACGAGAGGGGGCCATAT
>NZ_JBQKJP010000089.1:0-2279 GCF_052117205.1 Candidatus Agathobaculum pullicola
TTTAGATTTTCCCACAATGCTTATCTTTTGGTCTTTGGTTCGGAATAGTGTAGTGCTGGCGGTCTATCTCTTGTTTTCGGTTGCTTGCTTCCTTACCGTACATGAGCATTCTTATAAGGAGGCTTATATGAAGATTTTCCGTAACCGCACCGTGATCGGTGTGCTGTGTATCCTCCTGGCGCTCGTCATCTGCTTCGGAGTGACGCCCCTGTTCAGCCGCAGCGCCAGCGAGAAGGCTGAGATCGTCCGCGTCACCGCCGACATCAAGGAGGGCGACGAGATCACCGCTGAGATGGTACAGACTGTGGAGGTGGGCGCCTATAACCTGCCGTCCGGCATCATGACAGAAAAAGACGAGGTCGTCGGCAAATATGCCACCGCCGCCCTGAAGGTGGGCGATTACATTCTGGCCAGCAAGCTCTCCAACGAGCCTGCCGCTGAAAATGCCTATCTCTACAATCTGGACGGCACCAAACAGGCCATCTCTGTCACCATCAAGAGCTTTGCCACCGGCCTTTCCGGCAAACTGGAGAGCGGCGATATCGTTTCCGTCCTCGTGGCCGACTATCAGGGCATGGGCGAAACCGTGATCCCGCCCGAGCTGCAGTATGTAGAGGTCATCTCCGTTACCGCCTCCTCTGGTTACGACGCCAACACCGGCGAGGCGGTTGAGGATGAAAAAGAGCTGCCCTCCACCGTCACCCTGCTGGTGACCACCGAGCAGGCCAAGGTGCTGGCCGGGCTGGAACAGGAAAGCGAGCTGCATCTGGCGCTGGTTTATCGTGGGATGCCTGAGAATGCCTCCGCGTTCATTGAGGCGCAGGACGCTCTGATCGAGGAGCTGTACGCCGAGCCGGAAGCCGAGGAGACTGCCGAGACAACTGAGAATACCGAAACCGGGGAAAGCGAGGGCGCCGATTCTGCCGCAGAGAGCGAGGCGGCTGCGGAATGAACTTCATGAAAGGAAGCCTGTTTCACCGCAGCACAGAGCCGGAGGAGGTTGAAATCATCGAGGAATCCGGCGGCGGAGTCCTTGCCGTCTGGGGAAGCCCCGGCTGCGGCAAGACCGTGACCGCGGTGAAGATCGCAAAGCATCTGGCGTCCCAGAAAAAGAATGTGGCGCTGCTGCTCTGCGATATGACCGCCCCCATGATGCCCTGCATCTGCCCGCCCTCTGAGCTGGAGTGCGACAAATCCCTGGGCAGCATCTTCGCCGCCCAGCGAATCTCTGTGAATCTCATCAAGCACAACCTGACCACCCACAAGAAGCTGTCCTACCTGACCATGCTGGGGCTGCGCAAGGGGGAAAACGAGTATACCTACGCAGCCTGCACCAAGCAGCAGGCGGAGGAGCTCATCCGCGGCCTGCGTGAGATCGCTCCCTATGTGGTCATCGACTGCTCCAGCTATATTGCCAATGACATCCTCTCCGCCGTGGCGCTCATGGAGGCCGACAGTGTCCTCCGGCTGGCCAACTGCGACCTGAAATCCATTGGCTACCTGTCCAGCCAGCTCCCGCTCCTTCGGGAACTGCACTGGGATGAGGACAAGCAGTACAAAGCGGCATCCAATATCAAGCCCCTCCAGGCCGCCGACCGCATCGGTCAGGTACTTGGGAGCGTCGCTTTCCAGCTTCCGCACTCCCGGGAGTTGGAGGAGCAGTATCTGGAGGGCACGCTTCTGAACGATCTCTCCATGAAAGACAGCAAGGCGTTCCGCCGGGAGATCGAAAAAATCTGCAAGGAGGTGTTCTGATGCTTGGCGACAGAAGAAGCAATTCGTTGTTCGCTGCGGCCCCGGCCGCCGCCCCGGCGGAAGCCAGGCAGGAGCAGGCCGAGGTGCATGATATCTCCTTCGAGGAAAATACCGGAAGGACTATTTTTGCAGAAACCAAGGTCGCCCCCAAGGCGAGCGATGTCTTCTTTGCTCCCCAGGCCGAGGGGATACCCTTCGCGGAGGTTCTCAGTCAGGTACAGTCCTACCTCTCCGGTACCTATGCCACCCTGATCACGGAGAACGGCGACGAGGCCAAGGAGCAGATGAAGCGCCGGATCGCCCGCTATTTGCAGGACAATCGCATGGCGGTGGACGGCATGAGCCAGAGCGAGCTGGTAGACGCCCTGTATACGGAGATGGCCGAGTATGGATTCCTGACCAAGTACATCTTCGCAGACGGCATCGAGGAGATCGACATCAATTCCTGGCGGGACATCGAGATCCAATATTCCGACGGCCGCACCGTCAAGCTGGAGGAACACTTTGACTCGCCGGACCATGCG
>NZ_JBQKJP010000090.1:0-2217 GCF_052117205.1 Candidatus Agathobaculum pullicola
CTCCGCCAGCACTTCCGGCGGGATACGGTCAACCAGCCGTTGTAAATCGTCCAGTTCGCTTTTCAGCTTTGCCCGTTCCATCGTATCTTTCATCTTGCTTTTTTCGCTGGCTTTGGCTCTGGCTTCCAGCTTTTCATTTTCCGCTAACAGGTCTTTTATCGTGACCTTGTACTTTTTCAGTTGCCCGGAGAAGTTCTCCATCTGCGGAAACCACTTTTTCAGCAGGGAGAGGGCTTCCTCTTTCTTCTTCCCGGCGTTCAGCGGGTTAATGCCGTCAAGGGCGGCTTCAATGGCTCTGGCCTGTCTGGAGAGGGAAACCGCCTGTTTGAACAGCCGGGTGGGGATATGCTTCCGTCCTGTCTTGCTTGCGCTCTCCCCACGCTCCAAATCGGGATATTTCTCCACCATATAGGCGTGAAAATAGTCCTGCCACTTCGTCAAATTCGCCCGGTTGCCGATAATCTCTTTCGCACACAGGCGGTTATCCTTTGTCAGCGGAACAAAGGTCAAATGCAGGTGGGGCGTTTTCTCGTCCATGTGTACCACCGCCGACACGATATTCTCCCGGCCTACCCGGTCAATGAGGAACTCCGCCGCCCGCTGGAAAAACGCCTGTATCTCCTTTGGGGATTTCCCCTTGAAAAACTCCGGGCTGGCGGTTATCAGCGTGTCCACAAACCGGGTGCTGTCCTTGCGGGTGCGGCAACCGGCCTGTTCGATACGGCTCTGAATAAAGTGGTAATAGCGTCCCTCCGGCTTGACGATGTGAAAGTTGTATTTGCTTTTTGCCGTGTCAATGTCGGGATTGCTGGCGTATTGCTCTTTCTGCCTTTCGTGGTGGGCTTCCAGCGGCCTTGCCGGATTGCCCTTGTGCTTCTCAAAACGCAGGATTGCGTGTTGTGGCATTCTGCTCCTTTCCCCGTTCCATTCCTTTCCGGCGGGTTTTCCACAGGGAAAATCCCGCCAAAACTATCTCTGATAGGATTGGAATGGAATGGATATAAATAAAATATTTTTAATCTTTGTATTTCTATATACCGTCCGGTTTCCGTACTTCAAGAGGATTGATTATCGTACTTGCCGGGTACGGTTTTCAGTCCTCCGGCGTTCCAAAACCGGATTTCTTGAAGTCGGTGTTTGGAACCGCTTCATAGGATTTTGGGTAAATACAGTTGGGTTTTCCACAGCCCTGTTTCTTAATCTCAATCAACTCCGCATACTGTAACTCCCGCAGGGTGTTGACGGCTTTCTGCCGCCCACAGTGGAGCAAGTCCACCACCTCACAGATGGGATAGTACAGGTAAATGCGCCCGTACTCGTCCGCCCATCCGTTTTTCCGGGATAACTCCGCCCGCCGCAAGATAAAGGCGTACAATAGCTTTGCTTCGTTGGACAAGGGCTGGAATGTGGGTGCTTCAAAGAGGAAATTCGGGAGCCGGGTAAAGCTGAACGCCTTTTCTGGCTGATGAATATAAATCGTGCTTGTCATAGTGTGTTTTGTGGACGGTTAGAAGCCTGTTTTCCGAGGGAGATGATACTTGATACCACCCGCCCCGGTTTGGGGCTTGCGGAGCCTTGCAAATCAAGGCTTTTTCCTGTCTAACTGTCCACAGCAGACCTCCTTTTCCGTTCACTTTCTGTTTTCTGCCGCCTGTGAACTCTGGCGGCGCAGTCCGGGCAGTATTTCGCCCGGTTGGATTTGGGGACGAACACACCGCCGCAGACCGCACAGCGTTTCAAATCCCTGCCCCGGTAAATCTCCGCTTCCAGCGTCCCGGCAAGGGGCAAGACCGCCCACCGAAACCATTTACAGCAGACCGAGAATGAAACTATCTGCGGGCAGGTGCAGGTGTCCCCATCATCAAGGACAATGCAGTTGCCGTCCTCACAGTTACAGCACTCCCGCCGTATCAGGGCATTGGCCTGTTTCCTTTGTGCCGGTGTCATGCGGTAGGGCGTGCCGTCCGGTTTGCGCTCCAAAGGCGGTAAAATTTTATATGGATTTCTTTTCATGTAGTCCCTCCGTTTTCACTTTTGCCATTCTCCCCGAAAAGGCTTCCTGTCCCATTCCTGCGGCGTGTTCCGGCGTTGGCACGCTCCCCACAGCTTCGGGACAACTTGGCGCTGTTGACAAAGTCTCGCAACAGCCCTCGCGGTATGTTATAATAAGAAAAAAGTCTGAGGTGATGGGATGCAGCTGGCGATACACATGGTAAC
>NZ_JBQKJP010000091.1:0-2155 GCF_052117205.1 Candidatus Agathobaculum pullicola
GATATGGCCCCCTCTCGTCAAGTTAAGTGTAGCAACTCAACTTTAACCGATGAGGCCTTATCCTTCATCCCTTTTTTATTCAACTGTCCAAGATGTATTGTACTCCTACAGTATCGGCCACTTGTTCTTGTTCAACGCGGCTTGACAATCCCGCTTGATATGGATATACTGAATATAGAAAAAGGGCACTGTCGACAGACGATCAGCCCTCAGAATCTTTAGTCAAATGGCCGCTGACTTGTCGAGGGTGCAGCGGTCATTTCGCATATATGGTTAGTATGTATAGCAAACATGCAGTGCATACAATGAAACGAACGAGTTTCGACCACACAAGCTATCACCCCCTTTCGCAAGGGAGTAGCTGACCGCCTGCCGCCTGGTGACAGTGCCTTGAACAGAGTATAACAGAAAACGATAAGTGAAACAAGATAGAGCGTTAGGGAAATAAAAAAGTTTCCCTTTAATTTTCCCTTATGTCGGTAGGAGGCGTCAGAATATATTGGAATGAAAATGGAAAGATTTCTGTCGGGTTATCTGAAAAAACGGTTGCTTTGGGAACGATTCGAACAGCATAGGATGTGGCCGGCATAATTCAAATCCCTGACTCTCCGCCAGAAATGCGGTATTAAACTTTGGTTTAATACCGTATTTTTTATATCTTAAGTCATTTTCAGAACTTATTTTAGAATTCGTATTTTTGCTATCGTCGTTGGACCCTTATTTTTACCCTGATTTTTCTGTACGGTTTTGGGATCATCACCGGACTGAGACGAGATGGTGGCGCGGTGAAATATACTGTGAATGTTGATTGCAGCGTTGGGGGATAACCCCCTAGCGCCCTCCGCCTTGCTGCGCACCAGATTGTTGAGGAACGCCTGTACCATGACGGTGTTCAGCTCAGACAGACGGACATAGCCGAAAGCGGGCTTCAAGTGATTCTTGATGGTCACCAGATGGGGATATTTGGTGAACGGCTTGATGTTCTCGGTGTACTCGTTCAGCCGGATATCCAGCCATTTTCCTACACGGCATTTGGACGGCTCCAGATAGCTGCCCTCGTCGATCTCAGATGTGATTTTTCGTAACCGTTTGCGAACCTCCTGTTACTATATATTTTCCCTTGGTTTATGGTAGTCAACCATAAGCATGGGATATCTCATTGCCTAAAATGTCAGAATAGTGGGGCAATGGTCTGACCTTCACCTCAAAGGGCTTTTACGCCCGTCGCGAAGCCAGTCAACCACCCTCTTATTCGCAGTGTTCGATTTGTGCAGGTAGAGCCACAAGCGTTCGAGTCAGCAAACAGATAGAATCGACAATGGATAAGATGGTTTTGTTCATCGCAAATTCCAAACAGGAATGATCTTCATGAACGAAATAGGTATTGACGTTTCCAGCAAGAAGAGTACGGTAGCTGTTCTCGCCGATCAGTTAAGGCCTCTTGATGGTGAAACTCGTGTCGTCATGGAGCACTATGGGCGCTACTATGAATTCATCTGGTGGGCGTGGTATGCGTGGGGATAGTGCGGACTGCGGCAGGATTTCCGTCTGCTTAAGCTGAACCGCATGACCGGACTCTCGGCGGGCGCGTCTTTTTCACCCCGTCCCGCGCTGCGGCCCGATCTGGAACCAACGCGCGTATTTCCCGCTCAACATCAGGTCGCCGTAGCCGCTATGGAGGAATACGCCAAGGCACAGGACTATGCAGCAGACTTCGGAAAAAAACGCTTCCATCACGAGGTGTATTTAAGCAATGCGCGGCGGTGTAAGGCGGAGCGGTTGAAAGCCGGCATCCGGCATCCGGTGAAGCAGGCGCTATATCTGGATGATTTGCGGAGGGAATTGCTGAAATAGCACATGTTACTTTGCATTGCTTGCGGCAACGGGCCATTTTTCCTATAATGACGATAACACCTAAGCGAAAGGAGTTATCCCTTATGTTAAACGAAAGCATTAAAGCCATCCGAAAATCAAAAGGGCTTTCCCAGCAGGAACTGGCAGTCAAGCTGAATGTGGTGCGGCAGACCATATCGAAGTGGGAGCAGGGAGTTTCCCAAAGTTAAAGATACCACATCAATCCCACGCGGACTTTTGCTCAACCGATACAGCCGGAGGGCTGGATAACAAGAAAAGGCGGTATGCGCCCCGTGGAGGG
>NZ_JBQKJP010000092.1:0-2110 GCF_052117205.1 Candidatus Agathobaculum pullicola
GCCTACCACAAATGGGCTTGCGGAAAATTGAGCCGCAGAACTTCGGAAAACGAACAGTTAGCGGACAAGATTGCAAGAATCCATATGGAAAGCCCAGATAAAGGCTACCGGAGACTGAATGACAATCTGCGCCATGATTATGGCATCCATGTCAATGACAAGAGAGTGCTGCGAATCTGCCGGGCCAGAGATATACGGTCTACTGTGAAATACCATAACCACGGCTGTACCAGGCAGGCCAAGAATCCTCAGCATCTTGCCGAAAACCTGCTGGGCCGTCAATTTTACGCTGACAAACCCAATGAGAAGTGGCTTACTGATGTGACAGAGTTCAAATGGTATGAGGGTATTGAGGTACATAAGCTCTATCTGAGCGCGATTCTGGACCTCTGTGACCGGCGCATCGTGGCCTATGCGCTGAGTGAGCGCAATGACAATCCCCTCGCGTATTCAAGACCTTTGACAGGGCTGTTAAGCTCAATCCAGACGCACGTCCTCTGTTCCACAGTGACAGAGGCTACCAATATACAAGCCGAGCATTCCACCAGAAACTTGTACAGGCGGGAATGATACAGAGTATGTCCCGCGTGGCACATTGTATTGACAATGGCCCTATGGAAGGTTTTTGGGGGATCTTGAAACGGGAACGCTATTATGGCAGGCATTTTACCAGTAAGCAGGAGCTTGTTCAGATGATTGTGAGCTACATCTGCTACTACAATACCAGAAGAGTTCAGCGCAATCTGGGCGTGCTGACTCCGATGAAGAAGCACGAGTTGTGCCTTGCTGCATAAAAAGCGGCTGGCAGCGCATTGGCTGCCAGCCGGGAAAACTTTATATTTTTCACTGTCCTCTTGACGGGTAGCGGTAAAGATAAGTTTTTCGCACCATCGATGATAAGTTGGGACGCAATGATGATTGCTCATGTAGGTTTGTCAAACTATTGGACAGAGAACTCTGAAGGAGAAAGCCAACCCAGAGGCCTCATGGGAAAGTTGTTGGAGCGGCGGTTATGGACGGCAAGCTGTCTTGTGAAGTCTTGGAGGGAGTAAAAGCAGTGGGAAGAATAAAAACGCTTTTGATCCTCCCGGTGGCTACGCTCCACCTTGCCGTTATGGCGTGGGGTGTAGGGACGAATGAGTTTATGCCGGACACCTAACGCAGCGGCGATAGTCTCGAACAGGGTGGGCAGATTCTGTTTGCTGTTGGAAAAGCGGTTGGTGAACTCAAAACCATTGTCCGTTTGGATGCATTCCACCCGGATACCTCGACGGGCGTACCACTTGAACAACTTTTTCAGGAAATCAGCGGAAGAATAGGTGGTTTGATCAGGATAGGCAGCCAGAAATCGCAGGCGGGTAAACTCGTCAATGGCGGTGTACTGGTAGAGGCGCAGTTGCGGATCGGCAATACATTTGCGGGGAACCACCTTTACGTCCACCTGGACCCGCTGGCCGGGATAGGTCATCTGCTCATAAGGCTTTGGTTTATACAATTTTTTCTTCGAAGCAGCAGGAAATAGCCCTAGTTTGCGCAAGACCCGGAACAAGCTTTCCGGACGGCGGGTATAGCCTCGCAGCCGCAGTCGGTGCCACAGCTCCGCCATGCCAAGGTTGGGATTGCGGCGGCGCATATCCAAAATCAGCTTCAGTTCTGTCTCCGTATGCTGATTGGGATGGCCGTGCGGCCGCCGGGACTGGCAGGACAGAGATTTCACCGTGCCATCCCATCGAGCCTTCCAGAAATAGATGTACGACCGGCTTTTGTTGTACTTCCGGCTGGCGCGGCTGACACCGTATTTCTCTGCGTATTTCATTAGAGATTGCCGATACGCCATGTCCTGTGTTATACTCTTGCTCATGAAGGATATGGCCCCCTTTTCGTCAAGTTAAGTGTCGCAACTCAACTTTAACCGATGAGGTCTTATCCTTCATCCTTTTTTATTCAACTGTCCAAGATGTATTGTACTCCTACAAGTTGGGACGCAATGATGATTGCTCATGTAGGTTTGTCAAACATATTGGACAGAGAACTCTAAGGGAGAAAACCAACCTAGAGGCCTCATGGGAAAGTTGTTGGAGTGGCGATTATGGATAGCGAGCTGCTTGGC
>NZ_JBQKJP010000093.1:0-1928 GCF_052117205.1 Candidatus Agathobaculum pullicola
TTTTTGCAAAATTCAAAACAATATCATAAACTTCCTTTTCTGATCTCATTTTTATCTCCTCCAATTATTGAAATAGGTGTGAAGCCATTTTAGGGCTTTCCCGCCTTGATTACCCTTTAGCAAAGACGGGCGGGACTGTCAACGGCGGCGCATGAAATGCGCCGTTCATCTTGACCGTTGACTGGCTCGGCTGGCTTTGCTATCTTCCTGACAAATGGGAATGTCTAAGATAGTAAAGACGTCCCACATGCAACTCTTTCTTTTATTGCGGAAACCGTATCTTTAATTGTGAATGTAGTTGTGTCTATGACATTTGATTCATATACTCCCAAACCGGAAAATTGCTCCCACATTGTTTCCACTAATTCAATATTTGTTTTTCTATCTAATTTTGAGCGTTCCACAGCTCGCTTCATAGTTTCTTTTTTACTCGCTCTTAATACAATATAGTGTACCTCGTAATCTTCTTGGGCAAGAGCTTTCCATGGCTCCAAAAACCATGGCCCGACAATCCCATCTACAATTACATCATATCCGCCACGAGCATATCGCTTTGCAGCTTCTAAAAAGGCTTCAATGACAACCAGATTTTGCTCGTTGGATTCTGGCAAATGTGGTGGTATTGCGCCTTTGCTTAAGTAATGAAAAAAGTCATCGGTGTGCATATGCACTGATTTATCCATATCTGATTCCTTTGCGACAATTGACGCAGTTGTTGTTTTTCCTGTCCCCGGTGAGCCTGTAATCACAATAATTCTTCCTTGATTCATCTGTATTTTCCCTCACAATTCAAATTTATCACTTTGTTCCTGCCTGCTCAATCATCTTCTTCGCAAACTGCTGGAACATTTCAACAGTTTCTTTATCCATCGGTGTAAGCTGTCCGATCTGTCCAGCTATCATCGCCGTTACATCGTCAATGGAAAGTGGTTTTTGTTTCTGTTCCGCCAGTGCGTCCCGCATGGCTTGGAACATAGCGGCGGTCACAGCTTCTCCCGGCTGTTCCCCGTTGTCAATGTCTTTCTTAATGTCCCGCAGGATAGCCAGGAACACATTTTTGATTTTTTCAATCTCCGCTTCATGTTCCCCTATCTTTTGGGCGTTCAAAAGCTGTAAATCCTGCTTCGCTTCTGCCCGGTGTTCCGGGTGTTCTTTCATCAGGTCGGACAGGGAAGCCGTTGCCATCTCGATAAGCTGGTTTCTTGCTGTTATGCCCTTTGCCGCCGTATCCTGAAAATAAATCCGTATCAAATCTATCAGCTTAGGAAAATTCCTGTGTTCCAACAGGCGGTTGAGGATTTGCACATCAACAGCACCCGTCACAAGCCCCCTCACGGCTCCCTCGGACAAGCCTAATTCAGAAATATCGTAGCTTTTACGAACGCTCACGGTAGACAAGCCCAGTATGTAGTCTGTCGATACCTTAAATTCCTTTGCCACACCTATGAGAATATCACTGCTGACCGTTCTTGTTTCGCCGCTGACAATGCGGCTCAACTGGGAAGCGGAAACGCCTATCTTCTCCGCAAGTTCCTTTTGTGTGATGTGGTTCCCGTTGCATAAATCGGAAATCCGCTGTCCGGGCGTTCCGGGTAAAGCCATAGATACGCACCTCCTCCGCATACTTCCATTATACAGAATGATTGCAAAAATGCAATTTCCAAAGTGTAAACTTCATCAAAATGCAATTCTCGCAATATTCCGGGAATTGCATTTTTTTCGTGTAGACTTAGGGTAGTTCATCGATGGACGGCACCTTGAAAACAGAATGACCGTCCGAAAAGGAATACCCCGGCTGGGGAAGCACCGCAAGGAGTCGGACTTCGGGACAAAATGGCGCTGTTGACAAAGTCTCGCAACAGCCCTCGCGGTATGTTATAATAAGAAAAAAGTCTGAGGTGATGGGATGCAGCTGGCGATACACATGG
>NZ_JBQKJP010000094.1:0-1856 GCF_052117205.1 Candidatus Agathobaculum pullicola
CGGCTTGAATCGGTATGCCTTCTGCGAGAATTCTAAACACAAACCGTTCTGCTAAAAGCTATGTGCTGGTAGGACGGTTCTTTTTGCCTTATTATGCGGTGTTGCCCTAAAGTTTTGTGTAAACCTCCTGCGTGGTGTAGAAAAGAAGCAGCGCACAGGAGGTTTTACCATATGGCCAGAAAGAATCGTACCCCGGAAGAAAATGCCCGTTCAGAGAAGATCCGTGAGCTGCTGCAGATGGCAAACATCGGCAGCATGGATGACATCCAGAATCTATTCAAAGAGACCATTGCTGAGTTCATGGAGAATGGTCTGGAGGCAGAGCTGGATGACGAGCTGGGCTACAGCAAATACGATTACAAGACAAGGACACAGACAACAGCCGCAACGGCCACAGCAGTAAGAGGCTGCGCACCAGCTTTGGCGAAGTGGATGTGTTGGTTCCCCGAGACCGTAAGGGAGAATTTGAGCCTCAGGTGCTGAAAAAGAACCAGACCAGCATCAGCCAGGACATAGAGGAGAAAATCCTGTCCATGTACGCCAAGGGTAACGTTGGTGATTTTAGTAAAATAGAACATTCAGTAGATAAATTAACAAAATCGCTGTCTTATGCGCTTTCACAGATTGCTCTTACAAGCTCTAAGGTTTCAGATAATGCCGAACAAATGTCTAGCAGCGCCCAAATGCTCGCTCAAGGTGCCCTCATCCAGTCAGAAGCAGTTGATGAGCTTCGTTTGGCTCTTGATAGAATGTCAACAGATGCAAAAGAAAACGCTAAAATGGCTATTTCTGCTCAATATGATACACAAAAAACGAGTGAGCAAATAGAAAAAAGTGATAGGGATATGGAAGAAATGGTTGCCGCAATGAATGATATCAGCAATGCGGCGTATAGTATAGGTAATATTATTAAAGCTATAGAAACTATAGCCTTCCAAACTAATATACTTGCACTTAATGCAGCTGTCGAAGCTGCTAGAGCAGGTACTGCTGGTAAAGGTTTTGCCGTTGTTGCAAGTGAGGTTAGAAACCTTGCATCACAATCTGACCGTGCAGCTAAGGCAACAAAGGAGTTGATTATGAACTCTATTGAAGCAGTAAAGCGTGGCAATGCTATAGTTTCTAATGTATCAGATGTACTTAAAAAAACATTAGAATTTTCAAATCAGTCCGCAGAGGGAATGGATAAAATCACAAAGGCTGTGCAAGGTGAGTCAAAAATCATTGAAAAAACTGCAGCAGGTATAAATCGGATAGCTGAGGTAGTACACACAAATTCGGCTACAAGTCAGGAAACTGCAGCTGCTAGTGAGCAAATGTTCACACAGTCTCGACAATTGCAAGAGCACACAGCAGCATTTATTCTTCGTAAAGATATAAAAATCAATGAAAGATAGATCACTCGCTCATAATCGACGCCTTTATTAGTTTTTCATCATGCTCCAGCAAAGAAAGAATCAGCACACCCGACAAAATGTCAACCATACAAGCGGTATCAGAGATGTTATAATAAAGATAAACTCAGGTTTTCGCATTTTGTTGTCATCGTATCATCGCTCCCCCAGGGGGAGTCTGCCTACCCGGATTGTAAACGAAATCGGTAGCCTGAATCATACGTATGTAGACCATACAGATCACCCATTTATGGGGCTGTGTGGTCTTTTTTTGTACAAATTCAAACGATGGCAGGAAAAACGAATGTGAGGGAAAACAGATTGATGGGGGTGCGGCATCAGACAGCGCGCAGGGTCAGGTAGAATAAGTTTCGCAAAAACAAAAAAGACATGGTTTGCAGATCTCTGGTAAAATGAAGTCGCGACACACCATTCGAAGGGAGAAAGCAAACCATGTCCGAG
>NZ_JBQKJP010000095.1:0-1644 GCF_052117205.1 Candidatus Agathobaculum pullicola
CTCCGCCAGCACTTCCGGCGGGATACGGTCAACCAGCCGTTGTAAATCGTCCAGTTCGCTTTTCAGCTTTGCCCGTTCCATCGTATCTTTCATCTTGCTTTTTTCGCTGGCCTTTGCCCTTGCTTCCAGTTTTTCATTTTCTGCCAAAAGGTCGTTTATCGTGACCTTGTATTTTTTGAGCTGCCCGGAGAAATTCTCCATCTGCGGGAACCACTTTTTCAGCATGGAGAGGGCTTCCTCTTTTTTCTTCCCGGCGTTCAGCGGGTTAATGCCGTCAAGGGCGGCTTCAATGGCTCTTGCCTGTTTGGAGAGATTGACCGCCTGCTTAAACAGACGGGTGGGGATATGCTTCCGGCCTGTCTTGCTGGCGCTTTCCCCACGCTCCAAGTCGGGATATTTCTCCACCATATAGGCGTGAAAATCGTCCTGCCATTTTGTGAGGTTGGCTCTATTCCCTATAATCTCCTTTGCGCACAGGCGGTTGTCCTTTGTCAGCGGAACAAAGGTCAAATGCAGGTGGGGCGTTTTCTCGTCCATGTGTACCACCGCCGACACGATATTTTCCCGGCCTACCCGGCCAATGAGAAAGTCCGCCGCCCTCTGGAAAAACGCCTGTATCTCCTTTGGGGATTTCCCCTTGAAAAACTCCGGGCTGGCAGTTACCAGCGTATCGACAAACCGGGTGCTGTCCTTGCGGGTTCGGCACCCGGCTTGTTCAATGCGGCTTTTAATGAAATGGTAGTACCTGCCCTCCGGCTTAACAATGTGGAAATTGTACTTGCTCCGGCTGGTGTCAATGTCGGGATTGCTGGCGTACTGTTCCTTTTGCCGTTCGTGATGGGCTTCCAGCGGTTTTGCCGGATTGCCCTTGTGTTTTTCAAATCGCAAGATTGCGTGTTGTGCCAAAACCTATCAATCCTCCTTCCTGCGGACAATTCGGGGGCTGTTTTGAGGGCGGGGCATATAAACATACAGCCCCGCCCGTAACAGCACCTAAAAGCCCTTGATTTATGGGGCTTTTCCAGCCCCTATTTGTCCGTGTTCCAGCGGCGTTTCCTGTCGCTGGCGTTCTTCTGTTGTCTGCGTACCCGTCTGGCGCAGGCTTCACAGTATTTCGCCCGGTTGGAGCGTGGGATGAAAGCCGCCCCGCAGACAGCGCACCGCTTCACCCTGTCCCCGCAGTAGATCTCCGCTTCCAATGCCTTATCCAGCGGAAGCACCGCCCACCGAAACCATTTACAGCAGACTGTATAAGAAATCATTTGAGGACAGGCGCAGGTGTCCCCATCGTCAAGGGCGATACAGTTGCCGCCCTCGCAGTTGCAACACTCCCGGCGAATGAGGGAATTTGCCCGTTTCCTTTGCGCCGGGGTCATGCGGTAGGGGGTGCCGTCCGGCTTACGCTCCAAAGACGGTAAATTTTTATATGGGTTACTTTTCATGTAGTCCCTCCGTTTTTCGCTTTTGCCGTTCTCCCCGAAAAGGCTTCCTGCCCCATTCCTGCGGCGTGTTCCGGCGTTGGCACGCTCCCCGCAGCTTCGGGACAACTTGGCGCTGTTGACAAAGTCTCGCAACAGCCCTCGCGGTATGTTATAATAAGAAAAAAGTCTGAGGTGATGGGATGCAGCTGGCGATACACATGGT
>NZ_JBQKJP010000096.1:0-1593 GCF_052117205.1 Candidatus Agathobaculum pullicola
TACATGAATATGAAGCATCTGGAGGCTGCTACTGAGGATGCCTCCATTGCTGGCTGACATCATTCATGCCAGGGACTGCAAACCAATTTGCGCAAAACTCTTGACACTACCGCGCGCAGGGCATTATGCTCATCGGTTATTCGGACACAGTGATTGCAGATCCGCAGTACAGACTGGTCGGCATACGCTTTGTGGCGGCTACCCCGAGATGATACAGGGCATGTCTGCTGCGATTTGCGGCGGCACCACAGTCACTTCGTATCCGCGAGCAGTTTGCTCTCCTATATGATCCGGCGGCAGAGCCGCTGCCAGAGGCTGTACAGGGACTGAACCGATATGTCGAACAGACGACCGGTTACCTCTTGTATGGCGCGCAGCTTGCGGCAGCGGAAAAAGTAAGATCTGCAGTCTGGGTAGGGGGGTGCGGACAAAAAGTTGGACTGAATACATGCAGAAAAGGAGATTTGGGAATGTATTCAGATGAACAATATCGCAAAGCTCTCGAGGTTTATGAGGAAACGAAATCGGTAACAAAGACTATAACGGTTTTAGGATATCCAGCACGCAGGCAGACGCTGTATAACTGGATCAATCGGAAGCGGATTCTGCCGGAAGAAAGGACCACCTTTCGAGGCTATAATACAGAGGATCATCCCCGACACCCTTCACTAGAGCAAAAACTTCAGATACTTCATCGTTGCTTTGAGTTGGGAGAGGTTGTACAATCAGTATTAAATGAAGTAGGATATAGCACGGCCAGTATCTATGCTTGGCGGCGTAAATATGTCCAGAAAGGTGCTGCAGCATTAATGAATCCACCCAATGAGCGCGGTAGAGGGAAACTGATAGAAGGAAAAGCTACATCTTCGCAGGAAATTGGTGAATTGAAAGCAAAAATCCAAGATATGCAGATGGAAATAGATGTTCTGAAAAGGTGATTCGCCGAATCATGCGTGAAAAAGGATTGCTTGTGAAGGGCAGAAGTGCAAGAAAATACTGCTCTTACAAAGGAGAAATTAGTCCTGAGGTGCCAAATGTAATTCAGCGAAATTTCAAGGCTGACAAGCCAAACCAGAAATGGCTAACCGATGTGACTGAGTTTTCTATACCAGCAGGAAAGGTATATCTCTCTCCCGTTATCGACTGCTATGATGGTATGCCAGTAGCATGGAATATTAGCTGTAAACCAGATGCACAATTGTTAAATACAATGCTTGATCGTGCAACCCACTCTCTCCCGCAGGACGCACATCCAATTCTTCATTCAGATAGAGGCTGCCATTACCGATGGCCTGGCTGGATTAAGCGGGGCGAAGATGCGGGGCTCACCAGATCCATGTCTAGGAAAGGATGCTCACCAGACAATTCAGCTTGTGAGGAATTCTTCGGGAGGATGAAGAACGAGATGTTCTATGGTCGTTCGTGGCAAGGTGTCACACTGGAGAATTTCATGCAGCAAATTGGAATAGTCAAGAAAACCGTACACCCAACTTACTTCATCAAGCGACCTGACTCCGATTTTTTATCCACCGCAAACGTTTAACAAGTGGAGGCAGATTATTCTCGTTGGCGGTGTTGCGTCGGAGGCGGTTG
>NZ_JBQKJP010000097.1:0-1494 GCF_052117205.1 Candidatus Agathobaculum pullicola
TGGCGCTGTTGACAAAGTCTCGCAACAGCCCTCGCGGTATGTTATAATAAGAAAAAAGTCTGAGGTGATGGGATGCAGCTGGCGATACACATGGTAACAATCGAGGACTTAATGCCGCAGGAGCACTTCCTTCGAAAGCTGGAGGCAGCGCTGGACTTATCTTTCGTATACGAGGAAACGGCGCGGCTTTACAGCCGTAAACTCGGCCGTCCGCCCATCGACCCGGTGGTCATTGTGAAGTATCTGCTGGTGGGTTTCCTGTACGGCATCCCGTCGGAGCGGCAGATCGAGCGACGCGTCCAGACCGACATCGCCCTGCGCTGGTACCTGGGCCTCGACCTCTTCGACCGGGTGCCGGATCACAGCACCGTCTCGCAGCTGCGCCGCCGGAAACCGTCCTTCCGCAAGGTGTTTCGGCGGTTATTTGAAGAAGCCGTGGGGCAGTGCATTGAAAAGGGCCTTGTCAGCGGGCGCGTGGTGGGGGCGGACTCGACCCATGTGAGGGCCAACGCCTCCCGTGCGTCGGAAGAACTGGTGGAAGTCGCGGAGGAGGCCGGCGTTTACTGGGAACGGCTGGACGATTATGAGGAGGAAGGGTTGGAGGAACTTGAGCGGCGAACCGGAAAGCGCCGCAAAAAGCGGACAAAGCAGATCAAACGGGACAACCGCCGCACCCACAAGCGCGTCAGCCGCACAGACCCGGAGTCGGGTCATCTGAAGCGCCCGGGGAAACCGGAGGGGCCTCATTACCTCGCCCATCAGGCGGTGGACAGCGACTATGGCATCATCGTAGGCCAGACCGTGACTGCCGGAGATGTGAACGATTCCGTGCCGTTTTTGGGCTTGATCGAGCGTATTCACGAAAATGTTGTACCAATTCAGACCGCTACCGCGGACGCCGCCTACGATTTCCCGCTGGCCCATCGGGTGCTGGGCGAGCTGGGGATTGACTTTTTCGTGCGGCCGCAAAAGACCGCCGCACGGGTGTCCGTCCAGTTTACGCGGGACGATTTTTACCGCGATGAGAACCGTGATGTGTACCTCTGTCCCGGCGGAAAAGAGCTCCGTTTAAAGCGGCTGGCCCGCAGCGCCAGCGGTTTGTTTTGGGAGTATCAGGCGGATCAGCGGGACTGTGCGCTCTGTCCGCTGCGGGACAAATGTCTGCGCGAGGACGACAAACGCGGGGCACGAAAGGTGTCCGTCAGTTACTTTGCGGCGGACCGCCAGCGCAACCTGGAGCGCCGTTCCAGCCCTGAATACCGGGATGCGCTGAAACTGCGGCAGGTCTGGTGCGAGGGCTCATTTTCCGCGCAGAAGCGCGAGCACAACTTAGCGCGCATTTTGCGACGAGGCTTAGAGGCAGCGGAGGACCACTGCCTCTTGTCTGCGACCGCATTGAACCTGAAACGGATGATAAAATACGCCGGATGACGCCAGTGGGCGTCTTTTTTATTTACCCAAACGAGGATAAACTGGGATTTGTCAACAGCGCCA
>NZ_JBQKJP010000098.1:0-1463 GCF_052117205.1 Candidatus Agathobaculum pullicola
GCCTGTTCGCTGTCCATCGCGTCCAGCAAGTCCCGCTGTTCCTCTTTTTTGAGGAAAGACAGCTCATAAGCCGGGTTGAGGGCGATTTTCTTTTCATCTACCATATCCAGCAGTTCGGGGATAAGCTCCGTCAGGCGGATATAGCGTTGCACCTGCCTCTGGCTTTCACCAGCTTGGCTTGCAACAAGCTGAATAGAAGTCTGCGACTTCTCGCCAACTTGGCGAGAAGTTAAGTCAGAGCGTTCCCCCTGATGTTTGATGGCCTCCAGCTTCATGCGGTATGCAAATGCTCTTTCACTGGGGAGCAGGCTTTCCCGCTGTAAGTTGCTGTCCACCATGATGATGGTGGCGGCATCATCGTCCAGGTCCCGGACAATGACCGGCATGGTTTCTTTCTCGGCCAGCTCACTGGCCCGGTGTCTCCTGTGACCGGCCACCAGCTCATAGCCGCCCTCGGGGTCCGGGCGGGCAATCGCCGGAACCAGAACACCGTACTGCCGAACGCTGTCGGCGGTCTCCATCATGGCCTCGTCATCCTTGACTTTGAAGGGATGATTCTTGAAAGGATGCAGCTCAGACAGCGGGATTTCCCGTACTTTTTCCAGTTTGGCATCCTGGCGGCTTTCTTCGGTGGAAAACAAGTCATCGTATGGAGCCAGCTCTACTTTTTTCGCGCTGCTTTTCAAGTTTTATCACCTCCTGGGTCAGATTTTTGTACCCCTCGGCCACCTTGCCATTAGGGTCATGGGCAAAAATGCTCTTGCCCTCGGCGCTGATTTCCTTTGCCCGGACGGAATGGGGAATCTCGGTGCCGAACACCTTGATTTTGCTGCCATAGGTCTCCCGCAGCAGGGCAGCAATCTCCTTGGCGAAGTTGGTGCGGTTGTCCACCATCGTCAGCAATATGCCGTCGATCTGGAGCTTGGGGTTGATCTGCCGCTTCACCTTGTTTACGGTCTGGAGCAGCTGTTCCAGGCCCTTGGCGGGCAGGTACTCCGCCTGAACGGGGATTATGACCCTGTTGGCGGCGGCCAGGGCGTTGACCGTGAGCATACCCAGGGAGGGCTGGCAGTCAATCAGGATATGGGAATACTGTCCCTTGAGCGTGTCCAGATACTGCCGCAGGATGGTCTCACGGCTCATGGCGTTCACCAGGGAGACCTCCATGCCGGAGAGCTGGATGTCGGCGGGCATCAGGTCAACGCCTTCCGGGTGGTGCAGGATGCCCTCGCCGGGGCGCATCAGCTCGTCCATCAAGATACGGCCCATCGCGTCGGACAGAGTAAAGGGCAGCTTGTCCGGCTGGGGATGGCCCAGGCTGATGGTCAGGCTGCCCTGCGGGTCTCCGTCGATCAGCAGAACTTTCTTCCCCGCCTGCGCCAGTCCGATACCCAGATTTGCGCAGGTGGTTGTCTTGCCAACGCCGCCTTTCTGGTTGGCGATGGCGATAATTTGCGTGTTCA
>NZ_JBQKJP010000099.1:0-1406 GCF_052117205.1 Candidatus Agathobaculum pullicola
AAAATGGAGGAGGACACATAGCCGCGATAGACATGCTGGGCATTGTCCAGCGTTGTGCCGTAGTCCTGATACCAGATGCCCTGCCCATTGGTGTTGATAACCGGCAGGCTTTCCCCGTCGCCATAGGCGTCAATGACAATTGGCGCATCCGAGGTGCCCTTTACCTCGCGAAGGTGCAGAAATTCATTATAAAAATTGGAACCACGTTCCAAAAGCACCCGATCTCCAGGTTGAAGGCTAATTTTGCTCAACGCGGCGAGACTGTACAGAGCCTCTGTTTCGCTTTTGCCGCTGTTTCGGTCATTTCCATCCAGAGTGCTGACATAATAAGTATTTCCTGTTGCCTGTGGCAGAGTATCTCCAACAGCCTGCGCTGTTATTGGAGGAAATACGACGCTGAACAAAACCGCAGCGCACACTGCCAACGAGCATAGACGTCGTCTGATCATCAATGCTACCCTCCTTTATTAAACTACTACCCGGCCCAAGTAAATCTCGGCGGCGGATACAAATGTTAGCGTTCCGTCACTGGCGGTTGTTAAACCCGTCAATTTGACATATTGCGCCTGTACAGGAGCAAACGTTACCGTCTTTGTGGTGTTGTCCCTGTCCCATGTGCCTGTAACGGAAGGAATGGTACTCCAATCAGAGCCATTCGTACTAAATTCAATTTTATAATCCAAAATCAGGCCATTTACTTGAGACTGGCGGGGAACATACTGGAGCGCAGACACCGTTTGACTCTGCTTCATATCAATAGTAATCCACGCATCCGCTTGATTGCAACCGTCCCAGTTGCTGTGCCACAGAGTATCCAATCTGCCGTCCAGCGCCTTTGCCGCCTCTTCTCCGCTTTGAGCGCTGCCTGCTGTAGCAGTCCAGCCTGTACGCGCATAGTACTCCGGTTCCAGATAAAGGGTATACTGCTTCTGGACATCTGCGCGCGACAATGTCAAAATATCTCCGCTCTGAATCGTTTGTGCGCCTTCCACCGGCGTGCCTTGACGCGTTATTTGCACAGTGGCTGTACTGGTGTACTGCACTTTCGCTAAAAACTGCTCTACAGTAGTATTCTTCGGAATCGCGTTCACAGAATTGCCGGTATCCTGCTCGGAAATTTGATACACACTGGAGACCAAAAGCAACTCGTCTCCCTCGTTTGCAAGATCGCTTTCAAAAGCGCCAATGTCCGGCTTCAGACCAATGGGATTTCCAAAGAAATCCTGATTTGCATGTACGCCCTGACTTTCCATCTCAAAGAGGAATGCAGGCGTTTGAACGATTGCGCCCGCATTGATTGCACGGGAGCCATCCTGCAGCTTATATCCATCCAGCGTGTTCAGCGCGTTGGCCTGCGCGCTTCCGGTTCCACCCTTTCCGGGATCGACCATCAGAGATGTCCCCTC
>NZ_JBQKJP010000100.1:0-1286 GCF_052117205.1 Candidatus Agathobaculum pullicola
GGGATGAGTATTCTAAGGCCAACGGGAGAAGGGTTGTTAAGGAACTCGGCAAATTGGCCCCGTAACTTCGGGATAAGGGGCGCCTACGAGAGTAGGCCGCAGTGAAAAGGCCCAAGCGACTGTTTAGCAAAAACACAGCTCTCTGCTAAATCGAAAGATGACGTATAGGGGGTGACGCCTGCCCGGTGCTGGAAGGTTAAGGGGAGTGCTTAGCGTAAGCGAAGGTGCGAACTTAAGCCCCAGTAAACGGCGGCCGTAACTATAACGGTCCTAAGGTAGCGAAATTCCTTGTCAGGTAAGTTCTGACCCGCACGAATGGCGTAACGATTTGGGCACTGTCTCAACAGCCCGCCCGGCGAAATTGTAGTACCGGTGAAGATGCCGGTTTCCCGCAACTAGACGGAAAGACCCCATGGAGCTTCACTGTAGCTTGATATTGGATCTCGGTATTCCATGTACAGGATAGGTGGGAGCCTTGGAAGCAAGTGCGCCAGCATTTGTGGAGGCAACCTTGGGATACCACTCTTGGGGTATTGGGATTCTAACCTGCGGCCATGAATCTGGTCGGGGGACACTGTCAGGTGGGCAGTTTGACTGGGGCGGTCGCCTCCTAAAAGGTAACGGAGGCGCTCAAAGGTTCGTTCAGCACGGACGGAAATCGTGCACTGAGTGTAAACGCATAAACGAGCCTAACTGCGAGAATGACGGTTCGAGCAGTAACGAAAGTTGGAGTTAGTGATCCGGCGGTATGTGAATGGAAATGCCGTCGCTCAACGGATAAAAGCTACCCTGGGGATAACAGGCTGATCTCCCCCAAGAGTCCACATCGACGGGGAGGTTTGGCACCTCGATGTCGGCTCATCGCATCCTGGGGCTGAATTCGGTCCCAAGGGTTTGGCTGTTCGCCAATTAAAGCGGTACGCGAGCTGGGTTCAGAACGTCGTGAGACAGTTCGGTCCCTATCTGTTGCGGGCGTAGGAATATTGAGAGGAGCTGTCCTTAGTACGAGAGGACCGGGATGGACGTACCGCTGGTGCACCAGTTGTTCCGCCAGGGGCATAGCTGGGTAGCTAAGTACGGACGAGATAAACGCTGAAGGCATCTAAGCGTGAAACTCCCCTCGAGATAAGTGTTCCCATCCTTCGGGAGTAAGGCCCCACGTAGACTATGTGGTTGATAGGTCAGGAGTGGAAGTGCAGTAATGTATGCAGCGGACTGATACTAATAGGCCGAGGGCTTGACCTCAAAAATTAGAGGCAATCTCAGAACAAACTCTTAGCTTGCCG
>NZ_JBQKJP010000102.1:0-1158 GCF_052117205.1 Candidatus Agathobaculum pullicola
TGGAGTAGTACCCTGTAAGTGCAGTCGCAAATTCCCCAAAAATCTGTTAAACTGAACGAACAGAGACGGAGGGGATCGCAATGAAACGTTACAGCAAAGAATTTAAGGAAGAAGCACTGAAGCTGTCGGATGAGATCGGCGTAAAGAAAGCCGCGCAGCAGCTCGGCATCGCATACTTCACGCTGGCGGACTGGCGCAGCATACGCCGGAATACACCGCCCGCGAAGCCGCTGAGCGCGGAGGAGCAGATAATTCGCATCCGCGAACTTGAACGGGAGAATGCCGAGCTTCGCACCGCGAACGACATTCTCAAGGATGCACTCGGTTTTTTCGCAAAAGACCGCAAGAAGTAAAAGCGTGTGAGCGGCACCTGTTCGTAGTCGAACGCAAGGGCGTCTACACGGCAAAGGAGATGTGCCGTGTCCTGTGCCTGAGCGAATCCGGCTATTACCGCTGGCTGAGAAACAGGGAAAAGCGGAACAGGCGTCAGCTTCTTGCGGTCAAGATCGATGCAATTCTTGCGGAGCATCCGGATAATCGCAACTACGGCGTGGATCGCGTATGCCTCGCGCTTGAGCAGGACGGCGTCAACGTCAGCCGGAGAACGGTGTACCGCGTGATGAAAGAGAATGGCTGGCTCCATAAAAAACGCGTTCCGCACGGTATCACGAAGACCACGACAGAAGCGCAGGAGCAGGAAAACCTTTTAAAGCGGGACTTCAACGCCCGGCGCCCTTTGGAAAAATTCCTCACGGATATTACCGAGGTACAGTGCGCGGACGGCAAGCTGTATGTATCTCCGATCATGGACTGCTTCAACGGCGAGATCGTCGCGCTCGAGATGCGGGACAATATGAAGAAGGAGCTGTGCATTGACACGGTGCGGCAGCTGGGGCGGATCTATCCGAACCTAAAGGGAGCGGTGTTCCACTCAGACCGCGGGAGTCAATACACCAGCGCGGCTTTTCGCGCGGAGCTGTCTCGCCACGGCATGGTACAGAGCCTCAGCGGAACCGGACATTGCTTCGACAACGCACGGATGGAGAGCTTTTTCGCCACGCTCAAGAAAGAGAAGATCTATCAGATCGCGGCGTACAAGCTGCCGAGAGAACAAGTCAAAACGATCATTTTTCGCTATATTTTTATCTACTACAACCG
>NZ_JBQKJP010000103.1:0-1139 GCF_052117205.1 Candidatus Agathobaculum pullicola
GATGGACTTCTTCCAAAAGTACGAAGTGGAGTTTGTGTCCTCTACGGAAAAGTTTGATACCTCCACCCCGATGGGGCGGGCTATGCTGAATATCTGTATCGTGTTCGCCCAGCTGGAACGGGAAACGATACAGAAGCGGGTGCAGGACGCATGGCACTCCCGCTGCCAGCGTGGTTTCAAAATGGGCGGGAAAACGCCCTACGGCTTTCGGACAGAGCCGTATGTGATGGACGGGGTACGCACAAAGAAGCTGGTGATCGAGCCAACCGAAGCGGCCTTTGTCCGGCAGATGTATGAGATGTACGCTGCCCCGCAGGTATCGCTGCACGACATCACAAAAAAGCTGACGGCGGACGGTATGCGCACTTACCACGGCAGGCCGCTGTCAAGGGCGACATTGAGCGTCATTCTCCGCAATCCGATTTATGTCATGGCTGACCTTGATATATACGAGTTTTTCAAGAGCCAGGGGACGGATATTTACAATGACGCCGCCGACTTTGCGGGGACAAACGGCTGCTATTACTATCAGGGCAAGGGCAACACGGAGGACAAGCATAAGCACCTGCAAGGGCAGACGCTGGTGCTTGCGCCCAGCGAGGGGTTTATCCCGTCTGAACTGTGGCTGAAATGCAGAAAAAAGCTGCTTGCCAGCCATACTTACCAGCCCGCAAGGAAAGCCCGGAATACATGGATGGCGGGAAAAATCAAATGCGGAAAATGCGGCTATGCGCTCATGTCGGCGCACTCCAACGGTATTCTTTATATGCGCTGCACCGTCCATGCGGACAGCGGGGCCTGCCCCGGCTGCGGCTGTGTAAAGCTGCACGAACTGGAAGCGGTGGTCTATGGGGCTATGGTAAAGAAGCTGAAAGATTTTAAGACGCTGACAGGCCGGAAAAAAGCGGCGAAAATCTCCCCGAAGCTGACGGCAAAGCGGCTGGAACTGGCGCAGGTGGAAAGCGAGATTGAAAAGCTGCTTGACACGCTGACGGGCGCAACCCCGGTCTTGCTCTCCTACGCAAACAGCCGGATTGAGGAACTGGACGCAAGGCGGCAGGACATTTCCAATGAGATTGCGAAGCTGTCTGCGGACGCTGTGCCAGCCGAAAAGATAGAAAGCATATCCGGCTATCTGG
>NZ_JBQKJP010000104.1:0-1138 GCF_052117205.1 Candidatus Agathobaculum pullicola
TGGAACGCGGGACGGAATACGGGCTGGAACAGGTGTTCAATGTGATTGACAGCCGTTACCGCAGCGGCAAGCCGCTGATCGTCACGACCAACCTTACGCTGGACGACCTGCACAACCCGGAGGACACCGCCCATTCCCGGATTTATGACCGCCTGCTTTCCATGTGCGTCCCGGTACGCTTTACCGGCGACAACTTCCGGCAGGAAACCGCCAAGCGGAAAATGGAGAGCATGAAGAAACTGATTACCGACTGAAAGGAGTATTGCCTATGGCAGATAACAAGCAGCACGACACCCGCACCACCCGCCGCCCTGACTGTGTGACGGAAATCCGCATGGGCAATTCCGTCCTTGTCGTGTCCGGCTATTTCAAGAAAGACACCACAACCACAGCCGCCGACAAAATGGCGCGGGTACTGGAAGCGGAAGCCGCTGCTACACAGGAGCCGACTTATCCGGCGTGAACCGGGGCATGGAAAAGCGGCCATGCCAGGGAGCATGACCGCTGGAACGAAAATCGGAAGTGCTTTAGCAATTCTTAATCTCATTCTCTATAAAATAATTTGCAATTTCAAAGGCTTTTATTCTTCTCTTTGCCAATGTGATTTGTGATTTATAACGCTCGGAATTATCCTTTGATTCAAATGTTTTTACTGTTTCTCTTAGCTTGTGCAGAGTTGAATCAATTTGCCTTTTGGCCGCGGTTAATTCATCTATTGTATACTTCATGTTTTCTCCTTTAACTTCTGATTTTTTTGTTAAATCAGAGTATACCACGGAGTTATGAACTTTTCTACTGCAAATATGGGACGACAACCCATACCATAAAAATCGGAAAATTGAAAAGCTGTAAAGAAGCAAATTTAACGCTTTTGCCGCTGTACAGCCCCCGCCGTTCCGTGGTACAATGAAACCACGGAATAGTGGGGCTGGCTGTCGGAAACGGAGGATTTTATGTTAAGACAAGCCACCCAAAACCTCATTACCGCCCTTTATCCGAGATTGTCCCACGAGGATGAATTGCAAGGCGAGAGTAATTCCATATCGAACCAAAAAAGGATACTCGAAACCTACGCAAAACAGAACGGCTTTACCAATCTGCGCTGGTACACCGACGACGGTTTTTCCGGCGCGAACTT
>NZ_JBQKJP010000105.1:0-1135 GCF_052117205.1 Candidatus Agathobaculum pullicola
TAAGGCAACACCGCACAAAAAAGTAAGCGTGATACAGCCCGACATGATATAATAAAAACATGGATAAACAGATGACAATGTCTGCGCTTAGTGATGAACTGGCGCAGGTACGGACAAAGAAGAAAGAATTTCTTGCCCAGATCGAGCGGATCGTCCCGTGGAAGGAATGGCTTGCGCTGATTCAGCCGTGCTATTATAAAGGAGAGCGCGGCAACAAACCCTATCCGCTGGAGACCATGCTGCGGCTGTATCTGCTGCAAAATCTGTATGACCTGAGCGACGAAGCAACAGCGGCAGAAGCAATCGACAGCCGGGCGTTTTCGGATTTCTGTGGCGTTGATTCAAGTAATCAGGTGCCGAATGGAGATACCATTGGCCGTTTCCGAAACCTGCTGGTGAAAAACGGATTGCAGGAGAAGCTGTTCACGCAGGTCGTGGCTGCACTGACGGAACGGGGTCTTATCCTGAAAAAGGGAACGATTGTTGATTCCACCATCATTTCCGCGCCCTCCTCCACCAAGAACAAGGAGAAGAAACGGGATCCGGATGCACATCAGGTCAAGAAGGGCAACACATGGCACTTTGGCTATAAAGCGCATATCGGCGTAGATAAGGACAGCGGACTGGTCCACACAGTGGAGGCGACACCCGCCAATGTTCATGACGTGTCGCAGACTTCGTCACTGCTGACCGGTGAGGAAGAGGTCGTTTACGGTGACAGCGGCTATCTCGGCGCCGGCAAGCGTGAGGACGCAATCGTTCGGAATAAATCCGGCCACAAAATCAAATACAAAATCAACCGTCGTCCATCCCAGCTAAAGAAACTGAGTAAAAGCGGCCAGTACGCGGCCAAAAAAGCGGAACACGCAAAATCTTCTGTCCGTGCGAAGGTGGAGCACGTATTTGGTGTCGTCAAAAAACAACTGCGATTTCGGAAAACGAGATACCGAGGGCTCGAAAAGCAACGAGCCAAATTCAATATCATATTCGCGTTGGCGAATCTGCTTCTGGCTGACAGGCCCTGCCTGGCGGCTTGAATCGGTATGCCTTCTGCGAGAATTCTAAACACAAACCGTTCTGCTAAAAGCTATGTGCTGGTAGGACGGTTCTTTTTGCCTTATTATGCGGTGTTGCC
>NZ_JBQKJP010000106.1:0-1133 GCF_052117205.1 Candidatus Agathobaculum pullicola
TCTGCGACCGCATTGAACCTGAAACGGATGATAAAATACGCCGGATGACGCCAGTGGGCGTCTTTTTTATTTACCCAAACGAGGATAAACTGGGATTTGTCAACAGCGCCATTTTGTCCCAAAGTAAAATCATTGCACTTCTTTATTCTAAATAAATAGGATAATTTTATAGGCGATTGGGTTCCAGTTCTAATAGGCTGTGATATAATAAGGTCAAAAGTGAGGAAGATGTTGATTACTTACATCCAAATGTTGTTTTTATGCTGGTAACAAACTCGTAATAACCAATATTTAAGATTCCAAGGAGATTTACATGAGCATATTACAAGATAGCTATGTAAAGTTAAAAAACCTTTACTCGTTCAGTAGACGCATTTCACTTATTGATTCTGCGGAAAGTGCTTGTGTGCAGCGTAGAATGTTGCTGGAAAATATCGGAAAAATCCTTATTACACGATCATTCTATACTTCTCCTGCTTAGTACAATACTAGACCAGACTTCAGAACTGGATGTATCCATGATCGCTAGTGCGGCCCGCAACATCATGGAAACTACAAATATCTACTTTCACATATCACAGAGAGGGATAGACACAAGCGCTTTAGAACTTCGAGTGGAAACGATGGTACTTAACGAAATCTATAATGAAATAGAAATCACAAAAAAGTTAGGTTTCTCTCAAAATTGTGAGCATTCAAAAATTAATACTTGGTATTTTAGAAGTGCTCCTCAAAGGTTTCAAAGAAAATCTTTGAGGAATTTTGTAGAAAACTTGCTAAACCGGAAGTATATCCCAATTATTGCCGCAAACTGGCCCAACCGAAGGCGGTGATAGCAAAGTGGACCGCGAAACATATCCTGTCGCCAAAGAAATATTAGACCTTTGGCACTACGGCAATACTGCCGCTTCAGAACGATGAGCATTTGCTATAGGTAACAAGAAACACTGGAAATTAAAGGTAAAATCCGATTTGGATAAAATTGTGTTTGTCAATAAACATGAAAGCCGCAGATATAAGGAGGTGTAGGAGTACAATACATCTTGGACAGTTGAATAAAAAAGGGATGAAGGATAAGGCCTCATCGGTTAAAGTTGAGTTGCTACACTTAACTTGACGAGAGGGGGCCATAT
>NZ_JBQKJP010000107.1:0-1120 GCF_052117205.1 Candidatus Agathobaculum pullicola
CACCGTCGCGACCGTTGCGAGCGTCGCGCTTTACTCGATTACTTCAAATGCAGGTGCTTCCACCACCATGTAAGTCAGCTGGATGCGCCGTCCGGCGTACTTGGTTTTGTTTTCGTACTTCACCCGATGTTCTTCCAACAGGCGGCTGGCATTCACATTCAGATACTTGGTGAGCCGGTTCACCGCCATATCCGTTTGAATCGCTTGAGCCAGCTCGGTGGGACTTCCTTCCCTTTCCCGGTTGTCGGCAGATACGATCTTTGCCACGGCTTCCAGTACCGGGTCTGTAAGTTGCTTCCAAAGCTTATTCTCTGCATGGTCGAGACCTTAAATCAGGCTCTCTTGGTCTTTGCTTAGATACAGCCGCTGATCCGGCTGGTCTCTGCCTACCACTTCCAGAGTGGCCTTACTATCTGTCCGCTTCTCCTTCTTCATCAGGAGCGCCCCATCCGCACAGCCCAGCAGGCCGGTTGTACCGGAAATTATCTCAAAGCTGTCTCCCGCAGGCTGCTTTCTGGTGTGGTGAACGATCAGGACGCAGACACCATATCGTCAGAAAATTGCTTCAGCTTGCCGATTACCTCATAAATGAGTTTGGTATCGCTGTGTTCCCGGACGAACTTTTCCAGCTGTTCACCCAGGCCACCGCCGATCGTCTTGGCGCTGGTGGCGAAGTGGAGGGAGCTTGTCCCCTCCACTCCGAACATTCGGAATATCCGGCGCTGCAAACGGTTCTCGTCATCTTCCAAAGCAAGATAAAGGACGGTGCCCTGGTGGACTTTGTAGCTCCACAAGTCTTGCCCGATACTGACATGGTGGGCGATCTGTGCCACCAGGAAGGACTTGCCGATTTTGGGCGCTCTGGCAAGGATGTACGCTCCCATGTAGAGCAGGTTCTCAATCATCGCGGACTTTCCCTCGAACACATTGTCCATCAGCTCGTCTATGGTAACAGTATGCAGGTAAGCCGGGTCGCTCATGCGGCGCATTTTCCGATAAAGTTCCTCCAAATCTCTTTCCGGGGAATTGCTTTTTTCATCCGGGTCTGGTATAGTGGTCTTGTAATTTTGAGAGATTGACTGCCCATCATCTGCGCCAACAGATGAACCATGGGCGGTCA
>NZ_JBQKJP010000109.1:0-1077 GCF_052117205.1 Candidatus Agathobaculum pullicola
CCGGAAAAGTTCCCACCACACGGGTCCTGCGGCGGATCTCCCGGTTCAGCCGTTCAATTACATTGTTGGTACGGATCCGCGTCCAATGCTCATCGGGAAAATCACAGTAAGTCAGCGTTTCCTCGACACTGTCCTCCACCTTCTTGGCGGCCTCTCTCAGTTTCATTTCTCTCAGCTGGGCTACCACAGCTTTGGCCTTTTCGCGGGCGGCCTTCTTGCTCTCCTGGGCGTGGATCGCCTTGAGCATCTTAGCCACTAATTTCACCTTGGAGCGAGGAACAACGGAAAACACATTGCGGTAAAAATGGACCGTACAGCGCTGGTATTTGGCCTCAGGAAACACTTCTCCCGCGGCTTCCAGCATCCCCAGACACTTGTCTCCGACAATGAGTTTTACGCCATCCAGACCACGGCCTTTGAGCCACTGGAAGAAATTGACCCAGCTGGCCTTGTCTTCTTTCATACCCTCGGCAGCGCCTAAAACCTCACGGTACCCGTCCTCGTTTACCGCAATTGCCACCAAAATTGCGACATTTTCATACTCTCCGCCCCAGTTTCGCCGCAGGTAGATGCCGTCCACATAGACGTACGGATACTTGCCTCCCTGCAGAGGACGGTTCCGCCAATCCTCAATGTGGACATAAGCTTTCTTGTTTAACTCACTGATGGTGGCTGGAGATACCTTGCTGCCCCACAGAGCCTCGGTAATATCTTCTACCCGGCGTACGGAAACACCGGCAAGGTACATCTCGATGAGCGCTTCCTCCACGCTGCTTTCCCGGCGGCGATACCGCTCAATGATGGCTGTTTCAAAAGAGACACCCTTGAGGCGGGGCACATGGAGTGTGACATCTCCGGAGGTAGTGGTAAGGTTCCGGTCATAGTGGCCGCTGCGGTAGCCCTGGCGGGCCTCATTTCGCTCGTAGCGGGCAGCCTGGGTCAGCTTCTCCGCCTCCTGCTCCAGCAGTTCGTTCAGCGTCTCTTCTACGCTGCCTCGGACCAGTTCTTTTAGTTGGCCCTTGATTACTTCCTCGTTTAGCTGTACAATTTTCTCAGACATGGTTTACAGACTCCTTT
>NZ_JBQKJP010000110.1:0-1021 GCF_052117205.1 Candidatus Agathobaculum pullicola
CTGCCGCAGTTTTCCTGCGTTCCGCTACGCTCCACTTCGGAAAACTGCGCTGTATTACCATGCTTTTCAGATTTTGGGTGTTTCCAGACTGCACATTTCTTGACATTTCCACTTATTAGATAAGGAGATTTACTTAAATTACTTGCAAACGGTATGGAGTGGGAATAAAACCGGAGGGCTAAATCGGCCTAAAAAAATCTGCATTTACCGAATAAATGGCAGAAATTTATGCTTTACATTCTGAAAAATGCGGATTTCTGATAGCAGCCCTTTGCGTGGCAACGATTTGGCAACATTTTTTTATTATTCATAAAAAGAGAGCTAACTGATTTTGATTAGTCAGTTAGCTCTCTTTCTATTTGCTGGATAGAAATGCTGTGAGTGAATTGATTTTATCGTCGATACCTTTCGTTCTATCATTTATCCCACTTTGGCAGATAATTTGTTGGCCCGCATCAAGTGAAGTTCGCAAAAAGGGTTTGTAAACGCTAATATAAAAGTGAGCCACTTGACAGGGATACGCTCATGAATAATTGAGCCACCCAAAGATGTCCTCTATAATAGTCGCAGATATCATAGGGGGCGAATAAAGGTGGTTATCACAGTGGAAATTTACAAACAGATTCGCAAAATGCGGCTGCAAGGCATGGGTCAGCGGCAGATCGCCACATCTCTACAGATCTCCCGGAATACCGTCAAGAAGTATTGGGAAGGTGACAGCGTGCCCTGGGAGTGTAAAAACTACAGCTGGGAAGCCACCATCCTGACAGAGAATGTGGTAGCTTTCGTCCGGCACTGCTTGGAAGAAGATATCCGCAGCCCCAAGAAGCAGCGCCATACCGCAAAACGTATCTATGATCGGCTGGTGGATGAACTGGGATTCACCGGTGGTGAGACTACCGTCCGCTGTCTGGAGTGATACAATAAAACCGCACACCCAAGGTGATATAATGAATTCAAGAAAGGGTGTCATAGATGGGGCAGAAATACACGGAAGAATATAAAGCCGATGTGCTGAAAC
>NZ_JBQKJP010000111.1:0-940 GCF_052117205.1 Candidatus Agathobaculum pullicola
CATGGATTTTTTCAATCTTGTCCGCTAACTGTTCGTTTTCCGAAGTTCTACGGCTCAATTTTCCAGAAGCCCATTTGTGGTAAGCGGAACGTGCCACATGAAGCAGTTTGCAGGCGCCTTCAATGGAAAAGCCCTGCTCTTCATGACATTTCTGAATTGCTCTGTATACATAGCGCTGCCTTACTTCTGAGAGGCATCTCTCCTCTCTATCTCGTCCAATTTTTTTAGCAAAGCATTCTCCATTTCCGCCAGATATAGCTTATGTTTGAGCTGCTCGATCTCAATTTGAGCTTTTTCCAGTTCAGTGCGGGGAATTTGATCCTTTTTCCGCCGACCACGCCGATCCTCCAGGCCGGCTTTCCCCATCTGCTCAAAACGAAGCGTCCAAGTACGAACCTGTTGGTAGCTTACTTGGTATTTCAATGCCATCTCGCCGTAGTTCTTCCCGCTGGCTATGCATTCCCTCACAATCTGGATACGTTCCTCCAGCGTGGTTCCCCGTCCCTGCTTCATGTAGCTTCCTCCTCCTGAAAACTTTAAGGATTTGAACTCTCCATGTGCAGTATACACCTTGATCCACGTACGAAGTGTCTTCCTGTCCCGAATTTTGTATTTTTTGCAGATATCCGATAGGCTTGCGTTACTTCGCTGATATTCTTCTACCGCTTGCCGCTTGAATTCCTGGCTATATGTATGGGGTTTATTGGAAAGGAACGCATCCAGACCTTCTGCCTCGTAGTTCCGTACCCACGCAGCCGCTGTGCTCCAATTTACTTCCAAGAGCTGTGCCAATCCGTTCATACTTAACTTGCCTGCCAGATACATACGAACCATCTTTGTCTTTTCTTCAATACTTACTTTTGACTTTTGTGACATAGAAGTGCCCCCTCCATGATTGACAGTGTTTTATTTCACTGTCTCTCATAGAGGGAGCATATCA
>NZ_JBQKJP010000112.1:0-939 GCF_052117205.1 Candidatus Agathobaculum pullicola
GAAATAAAACACTGTCAATCATGGAGGGAGCATTGTTATGCCACAAAAACAGAAACTTAGCATAGAGAAAAAGATCGAGATTATACGGGACTGCTTGAAAGGACGGGTCGGCATGAGTGAAGCAGCTCGCCGAGAAGGTATTTTGAAAGAAACGATGAAACGACAGGTATGCAACTACGAAGCAGATGGCGCAGAAGCTTTTTTGCCGCACAAGAACCGTGTATACAGCCCGGGGTTAAAACAACAGGCAGTAGAGGAATACTTATCTGGTAGGAAAAGCCAGTTGGATATATGTAAAAAATATCATATTCGGAAGCAAGCGCGGCTACGAAGATGGATTAAGGTGTATACTGCACATGGAAACTTCAAATCTTTACAGTTTTCAGGAGGAGGAAGCTACATGAAGCAGGGACGGGAAACTACGCTGGAAGAACGTATACAGATTGTCAGGGAATGCATAGCTTGCGGGAAGAACTACGGCGAGATGGCATTGAAATACCAAGTGAGTTACCAACAGGTGCGTACTTGGACGCTTCGCTTTGAACAGATGGGGAAAGCCGGCCTGGAGGATCGTCGCGGTCGCCGCAAGAAAGACCAAACGCCCCGTACCGAACTGGAGCAAGCTCAAATTGAGATTGAACAACTTAAGCACAGATTGTATTTGTCAGAACTGGAGAACACACTGCTAAAAAAATTGGACGAAATAGAGAGGAGAGATGCCTCTCGGAAGTAAGGCAGCACCATATTTACAGAGCAATTCAGGAATGTCATAAGGAACAGGGCTACTCCATTGAGGCCGCCTGCGAATTGCTTCATGTTGCCCGTTCCGCCTACCACAAATGGGCTTGCGGAAAATTGAGCCGCAGAACTTCGGAAAACGAACAGTTAGCGGACAAGATTGCAAGAATCCATATGGAAAGCCCAGATAAAGGCTACCGG
>NZ_JBQKJP010000113.1:0-820 GCF_052117205.1 Candidatus Agathobaculum pullicola
ACGTCTGTTGAAAAAGCCGGGGATGACTTGTGGATAGCGGAGAAATTCCAATCGAACTCGGAGATAGCTGGTTCTCCCCGAAATAGCTTTAGGGCTAGCGTTATTTTAGATTACCGGAGGTAAAGCACTGAATGGGCTAGGGGCCGCGAGGTTACCGAACCCTATCAAACTCTGAATGCCGGATAATTGATGAATAGCAGTCAGACTACGTGAGATAAGTCTCGTGGTCAAAAGGGAAACAGCCCAGATCTACAGCTAAGGTCCCAAATTCATGCTAAGTGGAAAATGATGTGAAACTGCGAAGACAACCAGGATGTTGGCTTAGAAGCAGCCACTCATTCAAAGAGTGCGTAATAGCTCACTGGTCGAGTGGTTTTGCGCAGAAAATGTAACGGGGCTAAGCATGAAACCGAAGCTTAGGCATTGTACTTTGTACATTGGGTAGGGGAGCGTCGTATGCGGGGCGAAGTCAGAGCGGAAGCACTGGTGGACTTCATACGAGTGAGAATGCCGGAATAAGTAGCGAGAATTATGTGAGAATCATAATGGCCGAAAATCTAAGGTTTCTTGGGGAAGGTTCGTCCGCCCAAGGTTAGTCGGGAGCTAAGGCGAGGCCGAAAGGCGTAGTCGATGCACATACGGTAGAAATTCCGTAACCACCGAACTTTAAGCATAAGGGACGCTTTCTTTAAGGTGAACCCGGGCGATGGTTGCCCCGGGCGTAAGGGACCGAAATATAGTAGGGAAGTCACTGGCGAGAGAGACGAGAAAAGCTTATGTGTATACTAAGGTGCCCGTACCGCAAACCGACACAGGTAGA
>NZ_JBQKJP010000114.1:0-799 GCF_052117205.1 Candidatus Agathobaculum pullicola
CCTTCATGAGCAAGAGTATAACACAGGACATGGCGTATCGGCAATCTCTAATGAAGTACGCAGAGAAATACGGCGTCAGCCGTGCCAGCCGGAAGTACAACAAGAGTCGGTCATATATCTACTTCTGGAAGGCCCGTTGGGATGGGACGGTGCAGTCTCTGGCTTGCCAGTCCAGACGCCCGCACAGCCATCCTAACCAGCACACAGATGCAGAATTAAAACTAATCCACGATATGCGCCGCCGCAATCCCAACCTTGGTATGGTGGAGCTGTGGCATCGGCTGCGGCTACGGGGTTATACCCGGCGTCCAGAGAGCTTGTTCCGAGTCATGCGCAAATTGGGGCTATTTCCTGCTGCTTCAAAGAAAAAAGTGTATAAACCAAAGCCTTACCAGCAGATGACCTACCCCGGCCAGCGTGTTCAGGTGGATGTAAAGGTGGTGCCCCGTAAGTGCATTGCAGACCCGGAGCTGCGTCTATTCCAATATACCGCCATAGACGAGTTCACTCGCCTGCGCTTCCTGGCTGCTTACCCGGAGCAGAGCACCTATTCTTCCGCCGATTTCCTGAAAAAGCTGGTTAAGTGGTATGCCCGACGGGGCATCCGCGTGGAATGTATCCAGACGGACAATGGCTTTGAGTTCACCAACCGTTTCTCTAACAGCCAGAAGGACTTGCCCACCCTATTTGAGGTCACCGCTGTCAATTTGGGTATTCGGCACAAGCTGATCCGTCCCTACACGCCCCGCCACAACGGCAAGGTGGAGCGTAGTCACAGGGAGGATCAAAAGCGTTTCTA
>NZ_JBQKJP010000115.1:0-781 GCF_052117205.1 Candidatus Agathobaculum pullicola
TCGGAAGTATTTCCACTCTTTCCACTTTTTGAAGGTTCACAATCTTTCGATTGCACCCTCTAAATTAAACAACGATACTTGCCGGCGAACTCCGATTGACCTTAGGATACGAGCACTTATTCGGTACTCAGGTCTCCTTAGAAAGGAGGTGATCCAGCCGCACCTTCCGATACGGCTACCTTGTTACGACTTCACCCTAATTACCACCCCTACCTTCGGCCGCGCCCTCCTTGCGGTTAGGCTACGGACTTCGGGTATTGACGGCTCTCATGGTGTGACGGGCGGTGTGTACAAGGCCCGGGAACGTATTCACCGCGGCATGCTGATCCGCGATTACTAGCAATTCCGACTTCATGCAGGCGGGTTGCAGCCTGCAATCTGAACTGGGACAGCTTTTAGGGATTTGCTCCATCTCGCGATATTGCTTCCCTCTGTATGACTGCCATTGTAGTACGTGTGTAGCCCAGGCCATAAGGGGCATGATGATTTGACGTCGTCCCCACCTTCCTCCGTTTTGTCAACGGCAGTCCGGCTAGAGTGATCTTGCGTATCAACTAACCGTAAGGGTTGCGCTCGTTGCGGGACTTAACCCAACATCTCACGACACGAGCTGACGACAACCATGCACCACCTGTCACCGATGCTCCGAAGAGAAGCCCTATCTCTAGGACGGTCATCGGGATGTCAAGGCCTGGTAAGGTTCTTCGCGTTGCTTCGAATTAAACCACATACTCCACTGCTTGTGCGGGCCCCCGTCAATTCCTTTGAGTTTCAACCTTGC
>NZ_JBQKJP010000116.1:0-778 GCF_052117205.1 Candidatus Agathobaculum pullicola
TACCATGTGTATCGCCAGCTGCATCCCATCACCTCAGACTTTTTTCTTATTATAACATACCGCGAGGGCTGTTGCGAGACTTTGTCAACAGCGCCAAGTTGTCCCGAAGTTTGGCCCCGCTGCCGATCCCCACCAACTCCGTTCAGATCGCCCACTCACAAAAGTCTGAACGGAGGTACATGAGATGGCTACCATCAATCTCAAAGACTTTTACCCTTGGCACACCCAGGATGAATATATTGAAGTTTCCAATGAAGTAGCGGAAGAACTGAGAGCCAACAAGCGGTATGAGGCCGCATATCGCCGCCGTGTGACCCGCAACAAGGCACAATACTCTTTGGACTGTGACGATGGGATCGAGTATTCCGCCTGTGTCTTTGAGCCGTCCCTAGAGGAATTGGTGCTGCGGAAGGAACGGTTGGAAATGCTGTGTCGTGCGCTCAATTCCCTGTCCGAAAAACAGGGGCGGCGGGTAGAGGCCCGTATTCTCGATAGAAAGAAGCTCAAAGAGGTTGCCGAGGCGGAGAGCGTCACCCTTGATGCCGTCAGCGATTCCGTATTGAGAGGACTTGCAAATATGAGAAACTACCTGAAAGAAAACTGGTAAACATCCCCCGCATTGGCCTGATTTCTGTCCTTGGTATATGAGAGGACACTTTGGGACAACTTGGCGCTGTTGACAAATCCCAGTTTATCCTCGTTTGGGTAAATAAAAAAGACGCCCACTGGCGTCATCCGGCGTATTTTATCATCCGTTTCAGGTTCAATGCGGTCGCAG
>NZ_JBQKJP010000117.1:0-750 GCF_052117205.1 Candidatus Agathobaculum pullicola
CGGATGCCCAGCTCGGCAGCGGTGACCTCAAACAGGGTGGGCAGATCCCGCCTGCTGTTGGAAAAGCGGTTAGTGAACTCAAAACCGTTGTCCGTCTGGACGCATTCCACCTGAATGCCTCGGCGGGCGTACCACTTGAACAACTTTTTCAGGAAATCCGAGGAAGAAAAGGTGCTTTGCTCTGGATAGGCAGCCAGAAATCGCAGGCGGGTAAACTCGTCAATGGCGGTGTACTGGTAGAGGCGGAGTTGCGAGTCTGCAATGCATTTGCGGGGCACCACCTTCACATCCACTTGAACACGCTGGCCTGGGTAGGTCATCTGCTCGTAAGGCTTTGGTTTATACACTTTTTTCTTCGAAGCAGCAGGAAACAGCCCCAGTTTGCGCATGACTCGGAACAAACTTTCCGGACGGCGAGTATATCCCCGCTGTCGCAGCCGGTGCCACAGTTCTACCACCCCAAGTTTAGGATTGCGGCGGCGCATATTGCGGATTAGTTTCAGTTCTGCATCTGTGTGCTGATTGGGATGGCCGTGCGGCCGCCGGGACTGGCAGGACAGCGATCCCACGGTTCCATCCCAACGGGCCTTCCAGAAGTAGATATATGACCGGCTTTTGTTGTACTTCCGACTGGCGCGGCTGACGCCGTATTTCTCTGTGTACTTCATTAGAGATTGCCGATACGCCATGTCCTGTGTTATACTCTTGCTCATGAAGGATATGGCCCCCTTTCGACAAGTTGTTGTATAG
>NZ_JBQKJP010000118.1:0-699 GCF_052117205.1 Candidatus Agathobaculum pullicola
TCTTCGCAAAGTCCAGTATGGAACGGCTGATACGGTCAAGTTTGTAGACAACTACTTTCCGCACAAGGCCGCTTTCAATATCACGCATAAGCTGCTGAAACTCTGGACGCTCCGTATTTTTCCCGGAATACCCTTTGTCTTTGTACTCTTTACAGTTCCCGCCTTTCAATTCATATTTGCAAAACTCAATCTGGCTTTCAATGGAAATGCTGTCCTTTTTGTCTACCGATTGTCTTGCATAGATCGCGTCTATTCGATTATTCATATTGTCGCTCCTTTTCTTAAAAAAGAAACGGAGCTGCTGACAGTTTTATTATACCGCCAGCAGCCCCGCAAATCAACGATGGCTTCGGAAAACCTTACGCCCCGGCTTCCTCACTCTGCCGTTTGTCGGCATACTTGCGGAACACCTCATAAAGCTGCTGTTCCAGCTCCCGGCGTTTTGCCGCTTCCTGCTCCGGCGTGAACACCGGGGAGAGATTTTCCAGCGTGATTTCCTTTCCTTGAAAAGTTACGACCTCTGTTTCCTTTTTGTATCTGATACTTATAAAATCACCTTTCCTTTCCATAATGCCGCCCCCGTTTCAACTCCGCCAGCACTTCCGGCGGGATACGGTCAACCAGCCGTTGTAAATCGTCCAGTTCGCTTTTCAGCTTTGCCCGTTCCATCGTATCTTTCATCTTGCTTTTTTCGCTGGC
>NZ_JBQKJP010000119.1:0-693 GCF_052117205.1 Candidatus Agathobaculum pullicola
GCCCGCTCAGGCGGGCGGGAAAGCTGGCGCTTACAACGGAACGGGGCGCGCGGCCTATGGCTCTCGCCTGCGGCCTGCGCTGCCCCTTGTCCGTTTGTGACGGGAAGCAAGGCTGCCCGTCGGCAAAAGGGAGAATAAAAGGGATAGGGCAAAAGGACAGGTAGTTTTCGAAATAAGAAAACCTGTCCTTTACTTATGATTGAATTATGGTCAACGGTGGCTTACAATAAATAGTGATTTCACATGATCTAAAAAGGAGGACTTACAATGATGAGAAGAACAGTAAAAGGTCTGACGGCAGCGGGCGTGGCTGCGCTGCTGACCGTTCCAGCGTTTGCAGCGTTTTCGGATGTACCGGAGAATGCGTGGTATGCTGCTGACGTTGAGGCGGTGCAGGAATACGGCATTATCAACGGCGTAGGTGATAACCGATTCGACCCGGACGGCACGCTGACTATTGCGGAAGCACTGACCATGGCAGTACGCACGAACGCACGACACAACGGCACGGAAGTTCCTGCTGCTGAGGGGGCTTGGTATCAGGGCGCGGTTAATTACGCCACGGAAAACGGTATGATCTCCGGCACGGAATTCGCCGACTATAACGCGAACGCGACCCGCGCGCAAATGGCGTATCTGTTCGCAAACGCGCTGCCGGAAAGCGAATATACGGCAATCAACGACGTTACAGCA
>NZ_JBQKJP010000120.1:0-648 GCF_052117205.1 Candidatus Agathobaculum pullicola
TGTAGGTTTGTCAAACATATTGGACAGTGAACTCTAAAGGAGAAAGCCAACCTAGAGGCCTCATGGGAAAGTTGTTGGAACGGCGGTTATGGACAGCAAGCTGCTTGGAAAAGTCATCGAGAGAGTAAAAGCGGTGGCAGGAGTAAAAACGTTTCTGGTCCTCTCGGTGGCTACGCTCCACCTTACCGTTGTGTCGTGGCGTGTAGGGACGGATGAGTTTATGCCGGATGCCCAGCTCGGCAGCGGTGACCTCAAACAGGGTGGGCAGATCCCGTCTGCTGTTGGAGAAACGATTGGTAAACTCAAAGCCATTGTCCGTCTGCACGCACTCCACCCGGATACCTCGGCGGGCATACCACTTGAGCAACTTTTTTAGGAAGTCGGCAGAGGAATAGGTGTTTTGCTCTGGGTAGGCAGTCAGAAAACGCAGGCGGGTAAACTCGTCAATGGCGGTGTACTGGTAGAGGCGGAGTTGCGAGTCCGCAATACATTTGCGGGGCACCACTTTTACGTCCACCTGGACCCGCTGGCCGGGATAGGTCATCTGCTCGTAAGGCTTTGGTTTATACACTTTTTTCTTTGAAACAGCAGGAAATAGCCCTAGTTTGCGCATGACTCGGAACAAGCTCTCCGGACGTCGGGTATAAC
>NZ_JBQKJP010000121.1:0-622 GCF_052117205.1 Candidatus Agathobaculum pullicola
GGAGCCATCCTGCAGCTTATATCCATCCAGCGTGTTCAGCGCGTTGGCCTGCGCGCTTCCGGTTCCACCCTTTCCGGGATCGACCATCAGAGATGTCCCCTCCGCGGCGCTTAGCTTGATGTTATCGGTTCCAGCAGGCACATTGTTGTAATTTACAAAGATATTGTTTGCATAAGTGCAGGTTCCGGCTTGCCAGTTTTCATTACGGGCGGCGCTTCCGGCATAATAGATGATGTTGTTTTTCACATCCAGCGTGCCGTAGCGACCGGAATTGGTGTACACAAAGGGTACGTTTTCCTTGATATAGAAGGTGTTGTTATAAATGTTGGCGTTGGGATTGGTCGCCGCTACGATGATACCGGTACTGTCGTTCTGGCTGATATTATAGCGGAAGACGCTATTGTAGGCGTGCTGGAGGCAGATCATAAAGCAGCCGCCCTCGTTATCGTGGCTGTAATTGTACTGATAGACGGTTCCATCGCCCCAGTCGGCATCCCATGCCTGTCCGTCACCGTTCCAGCCGCCATCGTTGTAGGTATTATAGACCTCGTTGTACTGGAACACCGCGTCTTTACACTTCCAAGGCCACACGCTGGCTGCCACACATCCGAAAGGCTTGTCT
>NZ_JBQKJP010000122.1:0-617 GCF_052117205.1 Candidatus Agathobaculum pullicola
ACTGTCCACAGCAGACCTCCTTTTCCGTTCACTTTCTGTTTTCTGCCGCCTGTGAACTCTGGCGGCACAGCCGGGGCAGTATTTTGCCCGGTTGGATTTGGGGACGAACACACCGCCGCAGACCTCACAGCGTTTCAAGTCCTTATCCCGGAAAATCTCCGCTTCCAGCGTCCCGTCCAGCGGCAAGACCGCCCAGCGGAACCACTTACAGCAGACCGAGAAAGAAATCGTCTGCGGACAGGTGCAGGTGTCCCCATCGTCAAGGACAATGCAGTTGCCGTCCTCACAGCAACAGCACTCCCGGCGTATCAGGCTGGCCGCCTGTTTTCTCTGCGCCGGGGTCATGCGGTAAAGGGAACCGTCCGGCCTGCGTTCCAGCGGCGGCAAGTCTTTATAGGGGTTATCTCTCATGCGTTCCCTCCATTTTGCTTTCCGTTGCCGTTCTCCCCGAAAAGGTTTCCTGCCCCATTCCTGCGGCGTGTTCCGGCGTTGGCACGCTCCTCGCAACTTCGGGACATTTTGGCGCTGTTGACAAATCCCAGTTTATCCTCGTTTGGGTAAATAAAAAAGACGCCCACTGGCGTCATCCGGCGTATTTTATCATCCGTTTCAGGTTC
>NZ_JBQKJP010000123.1:0-600 GCF_052117205.1 Candidatus Agathobaculum pullicola
CATGGGATAAACTGGTAAAGTTACTGTTGGATAAAGACAACCGTATCGTAAAGCCGCCAATACCAACGGATATAGACTACCACTTGCAGAAGCCTACTCAAAGAATGTTTGACGATTGCTGTAATGAATTTTGGAATACTACAACATATGTAGTAAAGGGCTTATGCCGCAAAGAAATTCTTTTTGCTATTGACCATATGAATGATATAGTACGAAAAGAATTGCTTCGCATGATTTCCTGGCTGATTGGTATCAAACAGGGATTTCATTTCAGTTTGGGAAAAAACTATAAATTTATGAAGCAATATGTCCCAGAGGAATTGTGGGAACGACTTATGTCCACTTATAATATGGATTCCTATCCCCATATGTGGGAATCCTTTGAACAATGTATGGCATTGTTCCGGGAGGTTTCGTCAGAAGTGGCATGCCAGTTGGATTACCAGTATCCACTATATGATGAAAAAATCAGTAATTATGTGATTCGGCAAAAGAAAAAATATGGCATTGAAGATGATAACAAATAAAATTTTTTCAATCGAAAAAATTTATTTTGATTATTCAATTTTGAAAAACTGAATACCTCAAAATCAGAAAGAG
>NZ_JBQKJP010000124.1:0-556 GCF_052117205.1 Candidatus Agathobaculum pullicola
CCCCGTGGAGGGGTAGCGTACCGCCTTTTCTTGTGGGGGTTTCCAAAGGGGGCAACGCCCCCATTTGGCACACGACTTTGCGAAGCAAAGTGTAGTGTGTTATACGCTCTGCCGGCGTTGCCGTGAAAATGCCGTTGCCGCCGGGGAGGGCAAGGGCATTTGAAGCGGCAGGAAAACAGGGCTGTGCTTGCGTGGCGTGGAGCCGCAAGCGCAGGTCTGGACTCATCAGCAGACAGGGCGTATATGAAAGCCCCAGTTCCTCGTCCTACGCTCCAACTTGTGGACAAAGTGTCCCGAAGTTGTGGCCACACTCCCGGAAAAGTAGCAGGACAACGGGCAACCGTCAAGGCTGAAATGAACGGGTTTACACCCGGCCTTGACCTCCGCCCGCTGTCCCGCTGGATGGGTGGACAAGGCGGCCAATCCCTCAAAGTGCTTGGCCGCTCTCTTTCTGATTTTGAGGTATTCAGTTTTTCAAAATTGAATAATCAAAATAAATTTTTTCGATTGAAAAAATTTTATTTGTTATCATCTTCAATGCCATATTTTTTCTTTT
>NZ_JBQKJP010000125.1:0-544 GCF_052117205.1 Candidatus Agathobaculum pullicola
GCGGAACATTGGATCACATCTACTTAAAGGGTCTGGATATTCAGGACGTAGAGGGCAACGTACAGGACAAGCATATGAACAACGGCGGTATCTATTTTACCGTCTTTCAGCCAAAAAATGAGACGTCCACCGGCATTGCCCGCTACAACGACGTTCTCATTGAGGACTGTTATTTAAAAAGCGTCAACCGCTGGGGCATTGCGCTGGCCTATACGGCGTATCACGCCCAATTTCCAAACTCCACTATTTCCGATCAAGCAGCCAAGACCTATGGCATGACCGACGTGGTCATCCGCAACAACTATCTGGAGGATGTGGGCGGTGACGCCATCACCACCATGTACTGCTACCGCCCCATTGTCGAGTATAACGTAGCAAATGGCGCGGCCAGCCAGATTAACGCCCAGGATTATAAGGGGGAGGGCACCTCCGGAGACAAGCCTTTCGGATGTGTGGCAGCCAGCGTGTGGCCTTGGAAGTGTAAAGACGCGGTGTTCCAGTACAACGAGGTCTATAATACCTACAACGATGGCGGCTGGAACGG
>NZ_JBQKJP010000126.1:0-463 GCF_052117205.1 Candidatus Agathobaculum pullicola
CTTGCTTCCCGTCACAAACGGACAAGGGGCAGCGCAGGCCGCAGGCGAGAGCCATAGGCCGCGCGCCCCGTTCCGTTGTAAGCGCCAGCTTTCCCGCCCGCCTGAGCGGGCGAGGTAGTCTAAAGCTAGTATTACCTTTAGACTACTTGTGTAGCTTGTTTTCCAGAAAGAGGAAAAAGCGTGAAAAAACAACAATCCAGAAAATAGAAACTGACCTATCAACAATCCAGCCGATAAGGGCATCACACATGAGGCCATCAAGCAGACGCTAATTCAGATAAAACCAGTCGTTTACTGCTGCATGGCAAACAAAAACACGAGAAATCAAAATAGTTTGTAATTTTATTGGTATATTTGATTTTGAACACGCAATGACCAAAACAAAAACTGCTAAAACAGAAAAGAATGGTATAGCCGTTTGACTATACCATTCCTTACTTTGCTGTTTTCCTAATTCACCGCC
>NZ_JBQKJP010000127.1:0-461 GCF_052117205.1 Candidatus Agathobaculum pullicola
GCAGACGGCATCGAGGAGATCGACATCAATTCCTGGCGGGACATCGAGATCCAATATTCCGACGGCCGCACCGTCAAGCTGGAGGAACACTTTGACTCGCCGGACCATGCGGCCAATGTCATCCGCCGTATGCTGCAGAACTCCGGCAAGGTGCTGGACAACGCCAGTCCCATCATCACCTCCCGTCTGGCCAAAAACATCCGTGTTTCGGTCATTAAGACCCCCGTGCTGGACGAGGACGCAGGTGTTGCGGCCTCCATCCGAATCGTCAATCCCAAGAATCTGACCAAGGAGGACTTTGTGGGCAGCGGAACCGCTACGGAGGAAATGCTGGACTTTCTGTCCGCCTGCCTGCGCTATGGCGTGTCCATCTGTGTGGCTGGCGCCACCAGCTCCGGCAAAACCACCGTGGCGGGCTGGCTCATGTCCACCATTCCCGACCGCAAGCGGATCTTCACCAT
>NZ_JBQKJP010000128.1:0-426 GCF_052117205.1 Candidatus Agathobaculum pullicola
GGATATGGCCCCCTCTCGTCAAGTTAAGTGTAGCAACTCAACTTTAACCGATGAGGCCTTATCCTTCATCCCTTTTTTATTCAACTGTCCAAGATGTATTGTACTCCTACAAATCCCGTCAAATATATTCGACAAAATATATTGACAAAACCGCTTCTTTTTGCTATATTATTATTTGTCGCTGACAGTGATGCGACACGACGCAAAAGAAAACGCGAGTGTGCTGGAACTGGTAGACAGGCACGTTTGAGGGGCGTGTGTCAATCGACGTACGGGTTCAAGTCCCGTCACTCGCACCACCTTCAAGCGGAAAAATTAAATATGCGGATGTGGCGGAATGGCAGACGCGCTAGCTTCAGGTGCTAGTGTTCGCAAGGACGTGGGGGTTCAAGTCCCCCCATCCGCACCAAGAAAAGTACTGATTTC
>NZ_JBQKJP010000129.1:0-424 GCF_052117205.1 Candidatus Agathobaculum pullicola
CAACTTACTTCATCAAGCGACCTGACTCCGATTTTTTATCCACCGCAAACGTTTAACAAGTGGAGGCAGATTATTCTCGTTGGCGGTGTTGCGTCGGAGGCGGTTGTAATACGTTTCGATCCAGCGAAAAATCAACTGTCGAACCTGTTCCCGTTTCATTGAAACGCAGTGAAGCCGATAAATCAACTCCTTTTTGAGCGTCGCAAAAAAGCTCTCCATTCGCGCATTGTCAAAACAGCAATGTGTGCGTCCCATACTTTGACGAATGGATTCATGCTGAGCGAGCAGCGTACGGTATTCCTGGCTGGTGTACTGGCTGCCATGATCAGAATGAAGGATCAAACCGGTTTGATAGCCATAGCGGGAAACTGCATCGCGCAACGCATCACAGCATAAGCTGGCGCGCATATGGGGGCGCATCGCA
>NZ_JBQKJP010000130.1:0-414 GCF_052117205.1 Candidatus Agathobaculum pullicola
GGGGGAATCGAACCCCCGTTTGCGGCGTGAGAGGCCGCCGTCTTAACCGCTTGACCAACGGGCCATTTCAGCCGGCTTCCCGGTATGCCTGGCACCACTGCGGGACTGCACCCTTTGTCCAATCCCACAGCGCACCATTCTGGTACACCATCACGGGCTCGAACCGTGGACCCACTGATTAAGAGTCAGTTGCTCTACCAACTGAGCTAATGGTGCATACGTTTCCTTGAAAAGATAAGCTATGCAGAAGAAACTTCATTTGCGCTTCCGCGCCCGTTTCTCCGCTCTTTTCTTTCGCAGAAATTTGAAGATTCACACCTTCAAAACTGAACAATAACTACCGGCAAGCTAAGAGTTTGTTCTGAGATTGCCTCTAATTTTTGAGGTCAAGCCCTCGGCCTATTAGTATCAGTC
>NZ_JBQKJP010000131.1:0-411 GCF_052117205.1 Candidatus Agathobaculum pullicola
TAACCGTCCACAAAACGCACTATGACAAATACCATCTATATCCATCAGCCGGAAAAGGCGTTCAGCTTCACCCGGCTCCCGAATTTCCTCTTTGAAGCCCCCACATTCAAGCCCTTGTCCAACGAGGCAAAGGTTCTGTACGCCTTTATCCTGCGCCGGACAGAGTTATCCCGCAAGAATGGGTGGGCGGATGATTGCGGACGGATTTATCTGTACTATCCCATCTGCGAGGTGGTTGACCTGCTCCACTGTGGGCGGCAGAAAGCGGTAAACACCCTGCGGGAACTGCAATACGCCGGGCTGGTGGAGATCCAGAAGCAGGGCTGTGGAAAACCCAACCGCATTTTCCCAAAATCCTATGAAGCGGTTCCAAACACCGACTTCAAGAAATCCGGTTCTGGTACGCCGGAG
>NZ_JBQKJP010000132.1:0-395 GCF_052117205.1 Candidatus Agathobaculum pullicola
AAGCAGCTCGCTATCCATAATCGCCACTCCAACAACTTTCCCATGAGGCCTCTAGGTTGGTTTTCTCCCTTAGAGTTCTCTGTCCAATATGTTTGACAAACCTACATTTATGAAAAAATATGTAGAGGCGGCCATGGCCGCCTCTACAGTGGGAAAAGTATAAAGAAAAGAATGTGGTTGACTACATTGCTATCATAGCGCAGTCGTATTAAATCTAAAGCAAATAAAAATCAAATTTGTGCAAAAAAACAGAACAAGAGCCGCAAGGCGGCAAACCGGAAAAGATGTAGGAGTACAATACATCTTGGACAGTTGAATAAAAAAGGATGAAGGATAAGACCACATCGGTTAAAGTTGAGTTGCTATACAACAACTTGTCGAAAGGGGGCCATATC
>NZ_JBQKJP010000133.1:0-385 GCF_052117205.1 Candidatus Agathobaculum pullicola
CTTCCTTCATACCCTCTGCGGCACCCAAAACCTCACGATATCCATCTTCATTGACCGCAATTGCCACAAGAATGGCTACATTTTCAAATTCTCCACCCCAATTGCGGCGCAAGTGGATCCCATCCACATAGACGTAAGGATACCGCTCACCTTGCAGAGGACGGTTCCGCCAATCTTCAATGTGGACATACGCTTTCTTATTCAGCTCACTGATGGTGGAGGGAGAGACCTTGCTGCCCCACAGGGCCTCGGTGATGTCCTCCACACGCCGGACGGATACACCTGCCAGGTACATTTCAATAAGAGCCTCTTCCACACTGCTCTCCCGGCGGCGATACCGTTCAATGATGGCAGTTTCAAAGGAGATTCCCTTGAGCTTAGGTAC
>NZ_JBQKJP010000134.1:0-385 GCF_052117205.1 Candidatus Agathobaculum pullicola
ACCAGACAGGCCAAGAATCCTCAATATCTCGCTGAAAATCTGTTAGGCCGCCAATTTTTCGCTGACAGGCCCAATGAGAAATGGCTTACCGATGTGACGGAGTTCAAATGGTATGAGGGTATTGAGGTACATAAGCTCTATCTGAGCGCGATTCTGGACCTCTGTGACCGGCGCATCGTGGCCTATGCGTTGAGTGAGCGCAATGACAATCCCCTCGTATTCAAGACCTTTGACAGAGCCGTTAAGGTCAACCCGGATGCACATCCTCTGTTCCACAGTGACAGAGGCTACCAATACACAAGCCGAGCATTTCACCAGAAACTTGTACAGGCGGGAATGGTGCAGAGCATGTCCCGCGTGGCACATTGTATTGACAATGGCCCTA
>NZ_JBQKJP010000135.1:0-384 GCF_052117205.1 Candidatus Agathobaculum pullicola
ACCCTTCCCGGCGTACACCGAGAACCTGGCAGCACAATGCAATACTGCTGCTTTGATGATTGGCTTGGATCCATGCATACAGATGACGCGGGCGAACACCGGTTATCGACCTGCCATAAAACCCAGCGCTTTCCGAAGAATATAGTTTGCTTCGTGTAATTCTTTATTTTCACGAGTTAAACGGGCTACGGCTTGCTCTGATGTTTCGCCCGGCTCCACACCGCGAATCTCACCTCTAGCAAGTCGCTCTGCTCGGCGCCAGCTGTATACTGTCTTCGTGGAGATGCCAAGCCGCTGGCACGCCGCGCTTACTCCGATTTCATCGGCCAGTTTCAGCACATCGGCTTTATATTCTTCCGTGTATTTCTGCCCCATCTATGACAC
>NZ_JBQKJP010000136.1:0-374 GCF_052117205.1 Candidatus Agathobaculum pullicola
GACGGAAACGACGACCGTTCGCCGGGAATCAAATGGGCTTGTAGCTCAGGTGGTTAGAGCGCACGCCTGATAAGCGTGAGGTCGGAGGTTCGAGTCCTCTCAAGCCCACCAAAAGGAAGCGAGAAACGCAAACTTCGCGCTTAGCTGTTTTATAAAATAAAACAGCATAAGCAAAACAGGGAGTGAGACTCGAGTCCTGATTGCAACGCATTTTGCACGAACCAAAACTTGTTTTGGTTCAAGGTGCAAATTTGCGAAGCAAATTTGCACCTTGAAAACTGAACAATAACGAAAGCAAAAGCAACAATAGAGGAAATAAAATGTTATTCCGATCTTTGAAATAGATCAGTTTAAGGTTTTTCTGAAAATTGTTG
>NZ_JBQKJP010000137.1:0-360 GCF_052117205.1 Candidatus Agathobaculum pullicola
CTTCCTTAAATTCTTTGCTGTAACGTTTCATTGCGATCCCCTCCGTCTCTGTTCGTTCAGTTTAACAGATTTTTGGGGAATTTGCGACTGCACTTACAGGGTACTACTCCATTCCTACCTTTCGGATATACGGGACGGGCGGCCATTTAGGTGTAGACTTAGGATAGTTCATCGATGGACAGCACCTTGAAAACCGAATGACCGTCCGAAAAGGAATACCCCGGCTGGGGAAGCACCGCAAGGAGCCGGACCTCTGGACACTTTGTCCAGAGGTCGCTTCGGGACAAGTTGGCGCTGTTGACAAATCCCAGTTTATCCTCGTTTGGGTAAATAAAAAAGACGCCCACTGGCGTCATCCGG
>NZ_JBQKJP010000138.1:0-348 GCF_052117205.1 Candidatus Agathobaculum pullicola
GACGGAAACGACGACCGTTCGCCGGGAATCAAATGGGCTTGTAGCTCAGGTGGTTAGAGCGCACGCCTGATAAGCGTGAGGTCGGAGGTTCGAGTCCTCTCAAGCCCACCATCTTTGAGTGAAGCGAAATGCCGAGGGAAACAGCATTCAGAAGGAACTTCTTCATGCTGCACCTTGGTCGGACTTCCTGATGAAGTCCGACACATCGGCGCAAAATTTCGCTGAAGGCAAAGAAATTTTGCACCTTGAAAACTGAACAATAACGAAAGCAAAAGCAACAATAGAGGAAATAAAATGTTATTCCGATCTTTGAAATAGATCAGTTTAAGGTTTTTCTGAAAATTGTTG